>JBGAJT010000166.1:0-7825 GCA_044224785.1 Candidatus Nanopelagicales bacterium
GGTCTCCATCGCCTGCAGGATCCGGCCGGCGTCGCGCGTGACGATGTCGACGACCTTGCCGTACTCCGGCTTCTCGGTGTAGTCCATGATCCCGGGGTGGTCGCGGAACTGGCGACGCACCTCGAAGATCACGGCGCCGGCCGCGCGGGAGACCGCGTTGATGGCCAGGCCCGAGAACATGAACACGACGGCCGCACCGATGATCAGGCCCACGAGGTTGCGCGGGTCGGCGACGTCGAGGACCGCGCCGTACTGCGCCTGGTCGTTCGGCGCCGGCACGACGACGCCGCCGGCCGCGATGGCCGCCTTGGTCGCCTCGACCACCGTGTCTCGGAACGCACCGAACAGCGCGGTGGCCGCGAGCACTGCTGTCGCGATCGCGATGCCCTTGGTGATCGCCTTCGTGGTGTTGCCGACGGCGTCGAGGCGGGTGAGCACCTGGGCGCCCTCGCCGTGCACGTCGCCGGACATCTCCGCGATGCCCTGGGCGTTGTCGGACACGGGCCCGAAGGTGTCCATCGAGACGATGACGCCGACGGTGGTGAGGAGGCCGCAGCCCGCGAGCGCGATGGCGAACAGGCCGACGACGACCGAGCCGCCGCCGAGCGCGTACGCCGCGAACACCGCGACACCGATGAGCAGCGCCGAGTAGACCGCCGACTCGAAGCCGACGGAGAGGCCGGCGAGGACCACGGTGGCGGGGCCGGTGAGCGAGCTCTTGGCGACGTCGTCGACCGGCTTGCGGTTGGTCTCGGTGAAGTAGCCGGTGAGCATCTGGATCGCGGCCGCGAGCACGATGCCGATGAGCACCGCGCCGATCGCGAACAGGCGCGGGTTGAACGTGTCGACCGTGACGATGCCGAGGTTGCCCACGGTGACGCCCTTGAGGTCGACGACCTTCGCGGGCAGCAGCCAGAAGACCGCGGCGATCACGAGGAGCGCGGAGATGATCGCGGAGATGAAGAAGCCGCGGTTGATGGCGCTCATGCCCGAGCGGTCGCCGTCGCGCGGGGTGACGGCGAAGATGCCGATGACCGCAGTGAGGACGCCGATGGCGGGCACGACGAGCGGGAAGACCAGGCCGATGTTGCCGAAGGCGGCCTTGCCGAGGATCAGCGCGGCGACCAGGGTCACGGCGTAGGACTCGAACAGGTCGGCCGCCATGCCGGCGCAGTCGCCGACGTTGTCGCCCACGTTGTCGGCGATGGTGGCCGCGTTGCGCGGGTCGTCCTCGGGGATGTTCTGCTCGACCTTGCCGACGAGGTCGGCACCGACGTCGGCGGCCTTGGTGAAGATGCCGCCGCCGACACGCATGAACATGGCGAGCAGCGCCGCGCCGAAGCCGAAGCCCTCGAGGACCGTCGGGGCGTCGCCCTTGTAGATGAGGACCACGACGGCCGCACCGAGCAGGCCGAGGCCGACGGTGAACATGCCGGCGACGCCACCGGTGCGGAACGCGATCTTCATCGCCTTCTGCTCGGCGCCCTCGGTCTCGTTCGCCGCCGCCGCCACGCGCACGTTGCCGCGGACCGCGAGCCACATGCCCATGTAGCCGGTGATGCCGGAGAACAGCGCGCCCACGATGAAGAACACGGAGCGGCTGAGCTTGAGCGTGGTGTCGGACATGTCCGGCGACGACGCGACCGGCAGGAAGAAGAGGACGATCACGACGATCACGGCGAACACCGCGAGCGTGCGGAACTGGCGAGAGAGGTACGCCGCGGCGCCCTCCTGGACAGCCCCCGCGATCTCCTTCATGTTGTCGGTGCCCTCGCTCGCGGCGAGGACCTCCCGGGCGAGAACCCACGCGACGCCGAGCGCGGCCACTGCGATGAGGGCGACGACGGCGATGATCGTGTAGTTCAGGCCCGAGACGGTCACGCTGGTGGTCACAGCGCTCAACGTCCCGGACATGCAGTGCTCCTGACTCAGGTGGATGGCTCGGCGCAGCCTCGAGACGCGCCCGTAGCGTGCCCGGAGTCTACGCACGGCTGTGACCTGGCCCACGCGGGGTGGGGTCGTCGTGGGTGCGGCGTGAGTCACACCGTCGCGACGCCGTGCAACCTGCCCGGAACGGCGGCCGGCCATGAAACCGTTTCCACTGGCATCAGCGGGATCACCGGCTGCGGGGGCGCCCCGCGGCCGGGTCAGTCGTCGGTCAGGGGCCAGCGCAGGCGCACGGTCGTGCCGGTCGGCGTGCGCGGTTCGATCTCGACCTCGGGCGCGACGGCGCGGACGAGCGCGAGGGCCATCCCCTCGTCGTCGTCGGGGAGCTCGGGGGCGGTGCGGTCGCGCACCTCGACGGCGAACCCGCCGTCGTCGTCGACCACGACCTCGACGTCCGCGTCGGTGCCGCTCGCCGCGTGGCGCAGGACCGCGCGGGCGACCGCCTCGCCGACCGCGAGCCGGACGTCGTCGACGACGTCCTCCGCGACACCTGCCCGGCGGGCGGCGGCGACCACGACCAGACGCGCGGTGCGCACATGCTCGGGCGTGGGCGGCAGGCTCAGCGTGGCGGTGGGCACGGGCTGGCTCAGCCGGCGAGGGCGTCGGCCAGGGACGCGTGCACGGGGATGACCTGGTCGAGCCCGGTGATGCGGAAGACCTTGTTCACCCGCTCCGCCGTCACGACGACGTCGAGCGAGCCGTCGGAGTCGCGCACCCGCTTGAGGGCCTTCACGAGCACCGAGAGGCCGGTCGAGTCGAGGAAGTCGACACCGGAGAGGTCGACGACGATCCGGGTGGCGCCGCCGGCGACGGCGGTCGACAGCGCCTCGTCGAGGACCGGCGCGGTGTAGACGTCGACCTCGCCGGTGGCGGCGACGATCGTGCGGCCGTCCTCGTCTCGGGTGCTCACGGAGAGATCCACGTCGTCACTCTGGCACAGGTCCTCCGGCCGGGGTACGCGTCGGGGAGGATCGGGGCGTGCTCGACGTCGACCCCCAGCTGCTCCTCGGCCGCCTCGCGGCCGGGCGCGACGACCGGCTGCTCCACGTCGAGCAGGTGCCGGCCCGCACGGGCACGGCAGTCGGCTGGCCGGACTGGGTCGAGCCGGAGCTGCGCGACGCGTGGACCCGCGCGGGCATCGCGCTGCCGTGGGCGCACCAGGCGGCCGCCGCCGACCTCGCGCACGACGGCGCGCACGTGGTCGTCGCGACGGGGACGGCGTCGGGCAAGTCGCTCGCCTACCTGATGCCGGCGCTGACGTCGGTGCTCGAGGGGACGCGCGCGCCGAACGGTCGCGGGGCGACGGCGCTCTACCTCGCGCCGACGAAGGCGCTGGCGCACGACCAGTGGAGGTCCGTGGCCGAGCTCGGGCTCGACGCGCTGCGGGTGTCGGCGTACGACGGCGACACCCCCGACGAGGAGCGCGAGTGGATCCGTCAGCACGCGGGCTACGTGCTGTCGAACCCCGACCTGCTGCACCGCTCGATGCTGCCGGGACATGCGCGGTGGGCGTCGTTCCTGCGCGCGCTGCGCTACGTCGTCGTCGATGAGTGCCACGTCTACCGCGGCGTGTTCGGGTCGCACGTGGGAAACGTGCTGCGCCGGCTGCAGCGGGTGTGCGCGCGCTACGGCTCCTCGCCGACGTTCGTGCTCGCGTCGGCGACCGCGGGCGATCCCGCCGGGTCGGCGTCGCGGCTGCTGGGGCTCCCGGTGGTCGCTGTCGACGACGACGCGTCGCCGCGGGGTGCGACGTCGTTCGCGCTGTGGGAGCCACCGCTGACCGACCACGGCGGTGAGAACGACGCGCCCACCCGGCGTACCGCGACGGCCGAGACCGCTTCTCTGCTCACGGATCTCGTGGTCGAGGGCGCGCGCACGCTGGCCTTCGTCCGGTCGCGGCGCGGTGCTGAGGCGGTGGCGATGACGGCGCGCGACACGCTCGCCGAGGTCGACCCGGACCTCGTCGGCCGGGTCGCGGCGTACCGCGCGGGCTACCTGCCCGAGGAGCGGCGCGCGCTCGAGGATGCGCTGCGCTCCGGCGAACTGCTCGGCGTTGCCGCGACCAACGCGCTCGAGCTCGGCGTCGACGTCACCGGGCTCGACGCCGTGCTGCTGTGCGGCTGGCCGGGGACGCGTGCGTCGCTGTGGCAGCAGGCCGGTCGCGCCGGTCGGTCGCGACGCGATGCGCTCGCGGTGCTCGTCGCGCGCGACGACCCGCTCGACACCTACCTCGTGCACCACCCGGAGGCCGTGTTCGGCGCCGGCGTCGAGGCGACCGTGTGCGACCCGACGAACCCCTACGTGCTCGGGCCGCACCTGTGCGCCGCGGCATCGGAGCTGCCGCTGACCGAGGACGACCTGCCGATGTTCGGCGACGGCACCCGCGAGGTGGTCGAGGCGCTCGTCGCGCGCGGCCTGCTGCGGGTGCGGCCCGGCGGCTGGTTCTGGACGCGGCCCGAGCGCGCGAGCGACCTCGCCGACCTGCGCGGCATCGGTGGCGGGATGGTGCGCGTGGTCGAGGACGAGACCGGTCGGCTGCTCGGCACGGTCGACCCGGGCGCGGCGCACTCGACGGTGCACACGGGCGCGGTCTACGTGCACCAGGGCGCGACGTACCTCGTCGACCACCTCGACCTCGAGGACTCGGTCGCGCTCGCGCACCGCGAGGACGTCGACTGGACGACGTCGGCGCGCGACACCACCGACATCCGCATCGTCGACGAGCTGGCGCGCAACGCCTGGGGCGACGCCGAGCTCGTGCACGGGCACGTCGAGGTGACCAACCAGGTCGTGGCGTACCTGAAGCGGCGCTACCTCACCGGCCAGGTCCTCGGCGAGGAACCGCTCGACCTGCCGCCGCGCCACCTGCGCACCCAGGCGGTGTGGTGGACGGTGACGGCGGAGATGCTGCGCGCCGCGTCGCTGGACGACGTCGACGTACCCGGCGCGGCGCACGCCGCCGAGCACGCGTCGATCGGCCTGCTGCCGCTGGTCGCGACCTGCGACCGCTGGGACATCGGCGGGGTGTCGACCGCGCTGCACGAGGACACCGGCCGGATGACGGTGTTCGTCTACGACGGCCACCCCGGCGGCGCCGGCTTCGCCGAGCGCGGCTACGCCGCCGCACGCACCTGGCTCACCGCGACGCGCGACGCGATCGCCGCGTGCGAGTGCCGCGACGGCTGCCCGTCCTGCGTGCAGTCCCCCAAGTGCGGCAACGGCAACGACCCCCTCGACAAGGCCGGCGCCGTCCGCCTCCTCGACGTCCTCCTCGCCGGCGCCCCCGACGTCTCACTCGGCTAACTGCCAAGCAGAGGTCCTCTGGTTGACAGTTGGCCGAGCGAGACCACGTGGGACTGGGAGGATGCGGGGGTGAGGGTGGAGCGGGAGGACGTCGCGGGGGTCGTGCTCGCGGCCGGCGCGGGGACGCGGCTGCGGCCGCTCACCGACGAGCGCCCGAAGGCGATGTGCCCCGTGGGCAACGTGCCGCTCGTCGACCACGCGCTCGCCCGGGTGGCGCCGTACGCCGGATCCCTCGCGGTGAACGTGCACGCGTCGCAGCCGACGCTGCGCGACCACGTGGCCGAGCGCGCGCACGTCTCCATGGAGACCGAGGAGCGCCTCGGCACGGCGGGCGCGCTCGGCCACCTGTGCAACTGGATCGCGGGCCGTCACGTGCTCGTGCACAACGCCGACTCGTTCGTCGACGACGACCTCGCCGCACTGCTGCACGGCTGGACGGGCGAGCACCCGCGGCTGCTCGTGCGCGACGACGGCGTACCCCGCGACTTCGGGACGCTGAAGTTCCTCGGTGTGAGCCTGCTTCCCGCGCACCTCGCGCTGCCCCTGCCCGACGCCGTCGCCGGGCTCTACCACCTGGTCTGGCAGCCGGCCTGGGAGGCCGGGACGCTCGAGACGGTCGAGGTTCGGGGCACCGCGATCGACTGCGGGACGCCGTCGGACTACCTGCGCGCCAACCTGCACGTGTCCGGCGGTGCGTCGGTGGTGGCCGGCGACGCCGTCGTCGAGGGCTCGATCACGCGGTGCGTCGTATGGCCCGGAGCGCGGGTCGAGCGCGACGAGGTGCTCGTGGAAAGCATCCGTACGCCGCGCTCGACCGTGGCCGCACCGCTGGGCTGACTAGAACGCGTAGGCGCCGAACCGGCCCCACGCGACGAAGACCGCGAGCGCCAGCAGGACGACGTTGATCGGGATGGCCTGCTTCTCGCCGCGGCGGATGTGCACCACGATCGCGCCGACCATGATCAGGGCGAGGCCGGTCGCCGCGAGCGGCACCAGGATCGGAGCGATCTTCGTGATGGCCGGGAGGATCAGGCCGACGGCACCGAGGACCTCGAGCAGGCCGATGAGCTTGACCGGGCCGTCGGAGAAGTCCTCGACCCAGCCCATGTTCGTGGCCAGCTTCTCGCGGGGCTGGACCAGCTTGGCCACGCCGGCGGCGAGGAAGGCGACGGCGAGGAGGCCGGCGGTGATCCACAGCGCGATGTTCATGTCAGCTCCTGGATAGGTTGAATGTTCAAGTCACCTTAACCGGTGAGAGTTGAACATTCAAGTGCCGTCGATCGCTACCATCGCCGCCATGACGCACGACGTGCCCTGGCTCGACACCGACGAGCGGGCCACCTGGATCAGCTTCAACGCGATGCTGCAGACGCTGCAGGCTGCGCTCGACGCCCAGCTCAAGCGCGACGCCGGCATCAACGTGTTCGAGTACTCCGTGATGGCGGCGCTGTCCGAGTCGCCCGGCCGCGTCATGCGGATGAGCACCCTCGCCGTGTTCGCGCAGGGGTCGCTGTCGCGGTTGTCGCACGCCGTGAGCCGGCTCGAGCGCAGCGGCTGGGTCGAGCGGCGCCCGAGCTCGGACGACCCGCGCTCGACCGAGGCGCACCTGACGGCCGCCGGCCTCCGCAAGGTCCAGCAGTCCGCCCCCGACCATGTCCGCGCGGTGCGCCAGCACGTCTTCGACCCGCTGACGACGACCCAGGCCGCCGCGCTCGGGCGGATCTCGCGCGAGATCCTCGGCGCGACCTCCCCCGACATCTCCGAGGAGGTCGCGCGCCGGATCTGACCGGCCGCGCGACGTCCCTCAGCGGCGACCGGCGCGCGCCACCGCCCGGAGCTCCGGCGGCGCGCCGAGCAGGCGCGCGAGCAGCGCGGCGACCGGTCCTCGAGCGGGCACCGACACCTCGACACGGGCATCGCCGTCGACGAGCTCGCACGACCGCAGCTCGGCGCCGTGCTGGGCGGCGACCCACGCGGCGTCGGCACAGGCGGCCCCGCTGTCGGGGAGCACCGACGAGACGGCGGCGAGCGCAGCGAGGTCGGCGACGTCGGCCGCCCGCTGCCGGCCCGCGAGCAGGTCGGCGACGATGCCGAGCGCGAGGGCGCACGCCAGCAGGACCCCGACGAGGGCGAGCGCCAGCGGTGCGACCGCGCCGTCGTCGGAACTCGTCACGGCTTCTCCAGGACAGCAGCCGAGCGCGCTTCGAGCCTGATGGTGCCGAGGCGCTCGAGCAGCCCCGGTGGTGAGACGGAGCGGCGGCACTCGACGAGCACGTGGCCGTCGACCTGCCGCACGGTGACGACGGCGTCGGGCACGAGCCGGTGCGCCTCGCGCTCGACCGCGTCGATGCCCTCGCCCCGCGCCGCGACGCGGGCAGCGGCACGGGCCGCCGACGACAGCGCGACCTCCCCGCCGACGAGGGTGAGGCACCAGGCCAGGCACAGGGCGGCGACGACGAGGGCGCCGATGCCGAACGCGGCCTCGACGCTCACCGCGCCGTCGTCGGCGGCCGGGGGTGCCCGGGGGGGGGCGCCCCCCCCGGCCCACCGGGGGGGGGCGCTGCCGGGCCGCCGC
>JBGAJT010000167.1:0-7803 GCA_044224785.1 Candidatus Nanopelagicales bacterium
GTAGTTGGTGTCCATCATCTCGACGAGCTGCTCGTCGGTGTGGTCCAGCACGCCGCCGTACATGCCGATGCCGGCGTTCGGGACGACGGAGTCCAGCCGGCCCCACCGGTCGACGGCCGCGGCGACGAGGCGCGCGTTGTCCTCGGGCCTGCGCACGTCCATGACGACTCCGACCGCCTGCTCGGCGCCCAGCTCGGCGACGAGCTCGTCGAGCCGCTCCTGCCGACGTCCGCCGAGCGCCACGCGCGCACCTGCCGCGACGAGCTGGCGGGCGGTCTCGCGACCGATCCCGGCTGTCGCGCCGGTGATGGCGACGACGGTGCCGCTGAGGTCTCGCGTGGCGGGCATGGACGCTCCTTGACGTGGGAGGGACGGGATCGCAGCACCGAACGTAGGGCCGGCCGCAGGCCCTGTCGAACCGTCAGCGGCCGACGTCGAGGATCTCGGCGGCCCGGTCCCGCCACGCGGGGCAGACCTCGTTGTGGTCGAGCTGGCGCGAGCCGATGCGACCCACCCACTGCACCATCGCGGTCGTCGACCCGGCGAAGGACTCATCGCACGCCTTGAGCGCCGCCGCCCTCGTCCCCGGACCCGTCGCGTTCCACACCGGGAGCCCCGGCTCCCAGTCGCCCGCGATCTCCTGCCACTGCTGCGGCGAGGAGTAGATGCCGACGCGGACGCCCGCCTCCTGCAGCCGTGCGGCCATCGCGGCGAGCACCGTCGCGTTCTCCTGCTGGGTGCCCTTCCAGGAGTTCGTGAGCTCGACGTCGAGCCACCAGACGCCGATCCCGGAGACGCCGGCGGCGCGCTCGCGCTTGATCGCGTCCTCAGCGAGCCGCCGGCCGTAGGCCACCGGGTCGTCGGCGCCGGAGTTGGAGGTGTTGATGTAGACGGCGTAGGCCCCGGTGCGCTGCGCCCAGCGGATCTGCTCGGCGAAGCACTTGTTGGAGGTCAACGGGGCGCCGCCGTTGACGCCGACGATCCCGAAGGCCGCCGTGCCCGGCAGCGAGCTGCGGCACTGCGGGTAGGAGACGTCGTAGCCGGTGCCCTTCACGGTGGCGGGCGCAGGCGCCGGCGCCGCGGTGACCGTCGGCGCCCCGGGGAGCAGCGGCGCGGGCTCGCTCCGTGTCGGCAGCGGGATGCCGATCCCGCCGCCGCCGCTGCCGGCGCGCATCGCGAGCCCGACGCCTGCGGCGGCGACCAGGCCCACGGCCACGACGGCGACGAGCGCCCGCAGCAGCCGCATCCGCCTGCTGCTGCGGCGTCGACCCGTCCGGACGGTCGGGACCGGTCCGGTCGGGACGTCGTCGGACCGGACCTCCTGCACCCCACGACGGTAACCGACGGCCTCCCTATGCTCGCGACGTGATCCGTCCCGCCGGCCCGGGCGACAGCGCAGCCATCGCGCGCCTCTACGCGCCCTACGTCGAGAGCTCAGACGGCTCCCGACGCCGCCGAGATCGCCCGCCGGATGGCGGACCCGCCGCGGCTGCCCTGGCTGGTGGCCGAGGACGACGGTGCGGTCGTGGGCTACGCCTACGCCTCCCACCACCGCACCAGGCCCGCCTACCGCTGGTCGGTCGACACGTCGGTCTACCTCGCCCCGGGCGCGACCGGACGGGGCCTGGGCTCGGCGCTCTACGACGTCCTGCTCCCGCTGGTGCGCACGCTCGGGCACGTGAGCGCCTACGCCGCGATCGCCCTGCCCAACGACGCCAGCGAGGCCCTCCACGAGCGCCACGGGTTCGAGCCGTTGGGCACATTCCGTGACGTCGGCTACAAGCTCGGCGGCTGGCGCGACGTCCGGTGGTACCACCTGCACCTGGTCGCGCCGCCGGCCGATCCGACCCCGCCGAGGGCCTGGGAGGGGTCCCTCGAGGGCTGATCGCGGGCGCAGGACTGCCAGGTGGTCTCCAGGAACCCCACAGGTTTTCCGGGCTTCCCTGGCCGTTCGTCCAAGATCTGTCCAAGAACGCGCGTCCACGTGCACCGACGGGTCAACGGGGGTTGATCCGGGGCTCTCCTGCCCCGAAGGTGGTCCGAGCGACCCGGCCGGAAGGGCCGGGCAACGACTACGCGGAGTAACCATGCGCACCCAGACCCGTCGACTGGTCGTCGGCACCGCCGCCGGCCTCGCACTGGCCCTGGCCACCCCGCTCGTCCCCGCCGCCTCGGCCCACACCCACTCCGGTGTCCGCGGTGGTCCGGAGTCGGGGCGTCACGGATGGCACTCGACCTCGAACCCGGCCACCTTCGCGGCCCGCAAGGTGCTGATCCAGCAGCTGCGTGCCGCCAGCATCGCGCTGCGCACCCAGGTGCGCGCGGCTCGGCTGGCCTACTGGAACAACCCCGACGTCGTGGCCGCGAAGGCCACGCGCGACGGCATCGTGCGGACCGCCACCGACCCGGCGCTGATCCTCGCCGCCAACGACGCGTTCCTGCTCTCGACCAACGCCGCCGCCGGCGTCCGCGACGCCGCGATCGCCACTGCGGTCACGACCTGGGAGACCAGCGTCGAGGCCGCCTGGGCGACCTACGACACCGCGACGCTCCCGGCCGCCGAGGCTGCGGCGCGCGCGACGTACCGCGCTGCGGTGCGCACGGCGATCGTCACCTTCCGCGCCGCGCAGAAGAGCGCGAACACCGCGTTCCGCAGCGCCACGGCGTCGGCGAACGCCACGCTGCGCGCCTCGATCAACGCCGCGCACGCGACGTTCGAGGCGAGCGCCAAGACCCCGGCCGACAAGCAGGCGTTCTGCGACGCCGTGGCCGCGGCACGCGCCGCGTTCCTCGCCGACCCGGCGGTCGTCGCCGCCAGCGCGGCGAAGAAGCAGGCGCGCGCCGAGGCGCGCACGGCGTACAAGCTGGCGCTCAAGGCCGCGAAGGACGCCTTCTTCGCCTCGACCGGGCACAACCCGGTGCGCCTGAAGCTGCGCCTGCCGCACGTCTGATCCGCAGCACGTACGACGACGGCCCGGTCACCGCGACCGGGCCGTCGTCGTCCGTCGGGGCTCAGGCCAGCTCGAGCGTGGCGTGGCGGCGGCTCTCCCGCTCGAAGAACAGCAGCAGCACCATGCCGATCGCGGCCCACGACAGGCCGATCACGATCTCGTCGCGCAGGAGCCAGAGGACGTCGGCGAAGGGCACGCCCGAGGCGATCTCGCGCGCGGCGGCGATGCCGTGCGACAGCGGCAGCACCTTCGAGACCTCCTGCATCCACGACGGCAGCGCCGAGACCGCCGCGTAGGCACCGCCGAAGACGATGAGCACGCCGAGAATCACGTTCGACAGCGTCGCCGTCTCGCGCACCCGCAGACCGATCGCGGCGCCGGTCAGCCCGAGCCCCGTGCACGAGAACGACGTGACGACGATGACCGCCACGAGCGGGAGCCACGTCGACGGCGGGAGCGAGACGCGCAGCACCAGGGCGCCGAGCACGAGCGACACCAGCGAGACCAGGAACCCGTTGAGGATCACCGGAAGTGCCCGCCCGAGGAACAGCGGGAGCCGGCGGGCAGGGCTCACGAGAAGCAGGCCCAGCGTCTGGGTGCGCCGCTCGTCGGCGATCGTGTTGCCCATCGCGAACAGCGCAGGGATCGCAGCCGCGAGCACGCTCGCTCCCATGAGGTAGAACGTGCTGTCGCCGACGCCGGCGTCCTTGCCGACGAAGGCGAAGAAGAGCAGCTCGAAGAGCGGCGCGACGATGAACGTCGGGATCAGCACCCAGGGCGTGATCCAGCTGAACAGCGCCCGGTAGCTGGTGAGCCCGCCCAGGAAGAAGATGCGCAGCGCGGCCGTCATCGGGTCCTCCTCACGTCAGCGCCAGCGTGGCGCGCTCGCGGGCGGAGTCCACGAGTCGGCGAGCGAGCAGGATGCCGATGACGGCGTACGCCGCACCGGTCAGCAGGCACAGCCCCATGTCGGGCCACGCGTTCCCGCCCAGGGCCGCGTCGCGGACCGCCGCGACGCCCCAGGTGGGCGGCAGCAGGTAGGCGATCGGGGTCACCCACGACGGCAGCAGGGACAGCGGGACGAGGAAGCCGCAGATCAGCCAGATGGGGAACTCGAAAACGGAGCCCAGCGCCCAGGCCGACCGGTAGCGGATGCCCGTGACCGCCTGCAGGAAGCCCACGAGCCCGAGCGAGAACGCCAGCACGATCGCCGCGAGCACGAAGACGAGCGGCTGGTCGAACGAGATGGGGATCCCGAAGGCGACCCGGCCCCACACCAGCGTCGCGACGAGGCTCCAGAGGCCGATCGTGGCCATCGAGATCGTGGCGGGCACGATCGTGAGCCAGAACGTGGTGGGCGAGGCCACGAGCAGCTCGAGGGTGCCCTGGCGCCGCTCTCCCTGCAGGGTCATCGCCGCTGTCGTGCTCACCGACGACCACACACCCATGCAGGCTGCGCCGACCGCTGCCACCACCAGGGTCTGCGGGTCGCCGTTCTGCTGGTACATGAAGAACACGGTCGTGGCGAAGAACAGCGGGTAGACGATCGCGAGGAACCCGTCGAACGACGAGCGGCTGCGCATCTTCAGCTGCAGCCACCACGTCACGAGGATCATGCGCAGCGTCCTCACGCGTCACGCACCAGCTCGACGTAGGCGTCCTCGAGCGTCGGCTCCCGGGTCGACACACGACCGAGCGACAGCCCGCCCAGTGCTGCGAGCACCCCGGGCGTCGCCGTGGCCGCGGCGTCGGTCCGCACGACGAGCAGCTGGGCGTGCGCGCCGTCCTCGACCGACACCGCGTTGACGCCCTCGAGCGCGCGGACCGCGTCCAGCCGGTCGTCGAACGCGTCGTAGACCTCGACCTCGACGACGTGCCCGTCCGACACCCGCTCCTTGAGCGCGGACGGGGTGCCCTCGGCGACGATCCGCCCGCCCGCGATGACAGCGATCCGGTCGCAGAGCTCGTCGGCCTCGAACATGTAGTGCGTCGTGAGCAGGACGGTGACGCCCTGCGTGGTCAGGTTGGCGACGGTCTCCCGGAGCTCGCGAGCACCGACGGGGTCGATGCCGATGCTCGGCTCGTCGAGGAACACCGCCTCGGGCCGGTGCAGCAGACCGCGGGCGATGTGCAGCCGCTGACGCATGCCGCGCGAGTAGCCCTCGACCCGCTCGCCCTCGCGGCCGGCGAGCCCGACCAGCTCGAGCAGCTCGCCGATGCGCTGCTTCTGCTCGCGGGGGGGCACGCCGTAGAGCTCGGCGAAGTAGCGCAGGTTGTCCAGGCCCGACAGCCGTTCGTAGAGCCCGCGGTCGCCGCCGAACACGTAGCCGATCCGCCGGCGCACCTCCCGAGCATCGGCGACGACGTCGTACCCGAGCACGCGGGCGCTCCCCGAGGTGGGCAGCAGCAGCGTGATGAGCATCTTGATCGTCGTGGTCTTGCCCGCGCCGTTGGGGCCGAGCAGGCCGAACAGCTCGCCCCGCTCGACCTCGAACGAGATGCCCTTCACCGCCTCGACGGGCTGGCGCGCCGACCGGCGGATGCCGGTGCGGGCGGTGTACGTGCGTCGCAGTCCGTCGACCTCGATGACCGGCATCCGGTGGCGTTCCTCTCGTCGGCGTGGTGCTGCTAGGACAGGGAGATCGTGTAGCGCAGGCCCTCGCCGTCGCCGTACGCCGCCCCCTTGCCGAACCGTTCCACGAGCACCCCGCCGTTGGCCTCGATGACGCGCTGGGAGCCGAGGTTGTCGGGGTCGGTCGTGATCTCGACGTAGGGCAGGTCGGTCTCGAGGCGCAGCTCGTCGAGGATCAGGGCGAGCGCCTGGGTCGCGTAGCCGCGCCGGCGCTTCCACGGGACGACGCTGTAGCCGATGTGGCCCAGGCACGTGGGCGGCAGCTCGGTCGTCCCGTGCTGCCAGCGCGCGTTGATCGAGCCGCAGAACTCGCCGTCCCACATCCAGCGGCTGAACCCGGGGATCCGCGGGACGACGCTGCCGTTGGGGAGCGAGATGGTGCGGCCCTGCGGGTCGCGGTCGTCGGCCTGGGCCAGGAAGGCGTCGGCGTCCTTCTCGATCTCGGCCAGGACCTCGCCGGAGATGTCGTGCTCGGTGCTCGGCGACCAGCCCTGGCGCAGCGCCGCCACGAAGGAGTCGAGGTGCTCACGGTCCGGCGTCACCAGCTTCATGGGGCGAGCCTGCCAGCCGGGTGAGACGAGGATCGACCGTGTTTCGCGCGGGCGCCGGCTGGGCATCGCGGCGGGTTCCGCCCCGCGACGGCGTCCAGCCGGCCGGGATCCGTGCCGATGACCTCCTCGAGAGCGTCATCCGTCCTCAGGAAGGCCCGACCGTGCCCGACTCCTACCCCCCGCCCTCCGGCGTGCCGTTCGACGGCCCGGTCGGCCCGCCCGACGACGTCCCGTCGGCCGAGGTCCCGCCCGCGGCGTCCTCCGAGGTGCCGTCGGCCGAGGTCCCGCCCGCGGTCTCCTACGAGGTCCCGCCGCTCGGCACGCCCGAGCTGCTCGCGACCGGCACGATCCTGCCCGCGGCCGAGCCGCCGCGACGCACGGTGCGCGGCCGCACGGTCGTCGCAGGCGCCCTCGGGGTCCTGCTGGTGCTCCTGGCCGGCGGTGCGGCGTACGGCTGGTCGTTCCTCAACCGGGCCGACGTGAAGCTCGCGCGCGCGTTCGACGCGACGCGCTCCTCGGCCGGCGACCTGACCGTCACCGCCGAGGGGACCGGCTCCGAGTCGCCCCAGGTCCGCTACGCGTGGACCAGCGACGGCACCGTCCAGGTCCAGCTCACGATGCCCGGCAGCAAGGCCGCCGCGTTCGACGTCATCAGCTCGGGCACCCACGTGGTCCTGCGCGTCGACGCCTCTGCCGCACCCCAGAGCGCGGCCGCGCTCGACCAGCTGCGCACCATCGCCGACACCCTCGGCCCCGACGGCGCGGCGCTCACCGCGCTCGCCGACGGCAAGCCGGTGGGGATGGCCATCGGTCCGGGCTCCCGCTTCCAGAAGCTCCTGGACGAGGCCGGTGCGACGGCGTCGCAGTCGCCCGACTCCGCGGCCGTGCAGCAGCAGGTCGCAGCGCTCGCCGACTCAATCAGCCAGAGCGTGCGCGACAACGTCACCGTGACCGCGGCCGGCAGCGACCAGTACGGCGACCGCAGCACCCTGTCGCTCCCGCTCAAGCCCGTCGTCGCCCAGGCGATGGAGGCGCTGAAGAAGGCGGTGCCCGCGCTCGGGCAGTCGGCGTCCTCCGCCGACCTCGGCGAGGTCGGCTCGAAGACCGTGCAGGCCGACGTGTGGACGGTCGACGGCCGCATCGCCCGGATCGCCGTGCCGTTCGACCAGTTCGGCGACGGCGGGAAGGGCACCCTCGTGATCTCCTTCGGCACGGCCGGCGTGCAGCAGCCGACCGAGCAGGTCACCGAGATCAGCGACGCCCTGCTCGACAAGATGCTCGGCGGCCTCCCCGCCCTCGGCGGGGGCGGCATCACCGGCTGACCCGACGCTTCCCGTCCCTCCCCGCTGCCCACGGCTCACGCAGCGGGGAGGGACGCTGCACGTCGGCGGTCAGCCGAAGACGTTCCAGCACAGGTGGTTGCGCCGCTGCTGGTCGTCGAGCACCAGCGGCCGGACCGCGTCCGGCAGCTGCTCGCGCTGCCACGCGCACTCCCGACGCCGCGTCTCCTCGGCGTCGTCGGGAGGCGCTGCCGCGACCGCGGCCTTGATGGCGTACGCCGCCGCCCCGAGGTCGTGCGCGGCCACGTGCGCGACAGCGGCCGCCTGCCCCGCGGCGTACGCCGCATGCCGCGGCGCTCCGACCAGCTCGCGGGCCGCGCCCATCGCGT
>JBGAJT010000168.1:0-7783 GCA_044224785.1 Candidatus Nanopelagicales bacterium
CCCGAGTACGAGGAGCGCCCGGCGACGTTCTCCCGCCTCGCGGGCCACCTGCTGACGACCTTCCCGCAGCTGGAAGGCGTCCGGATCAGCCACCGCTGGGGCGGTGCCATCGACACCTGCTCGCGCTTCTCCGCGTTCTTCGGCACCGCGCGCGAGGGCAAGGTGGCCTACGCCGCCGGCTTCACCGGCCTCGGCGTCGGCGCGACCCGCTTCGGCGCCGCGGTGATGCTCGACCTGCTCGACGGGCGCGACACCGAGCGCACCCGCACCCGGATGGTGTCGAGCATGCCGCTGCCCTTCCCGCCCGAGCCGGTCCGCGGCCTCGGCATCGCGCTGACCACGCGCTCGCTCGCGTCCGCCGACCGCACCGGCCGCCGCAACCTCTGGCTCCGCACCCTTGACCACCTCGGCCTCGGCTTCGACTCCTGACCCCCAGCCCGGCTCCCACCCGGATGAAGGTGCCCCAGGACGCCATAGAGGCGGCTCAGGCTCCCCACTGCCCGCCGGGCGGGCTGACAGGTCGTCAAGCAGATCGGTCCTCCGCCGTCACTGTGCTGGTGGCGGTCCAGGGCCGTCAGCCGACAGGATGACGCCCATGACCGAGCCCACCCGCATCTCCCACTGGATCGACGGCAAGCCCTACGGCGCCGTCGCCGAGCGCACCGGCGAGGTGCACGACCCCGCGACCGGGGCCGTCACCGGCCGCGTCGACTTCGCCACCGTCGAGGTCATGGACGAGGCGGTCGCCGCCGCCAAGGCCGCCTTTCCGAAGTGGGCCGGACTCGCCGCGACCGAGCGCGCGCGCCTGCTGGCGGAGGCCGAGACCGCCAGCGATCCGGACCGCATCGCCTACGTACATGAGCGTCTTGCCGATATCGACGCGCATGCCGCGCCGGCGCGTGCTCCAGGCGGCCGCGCTCGGCAGCGCCGCCGTCGCCGGTTCGTCGCTGCTCGCAGCGTGCGGCACCAAGGGCGGTGCCGGCTCCGCCACGAGCTCCGCACCGACCGTCCCCGACAAGTCCGACACCGACAAGACGCTGAACTTCAGCAACTGGCAGCTCTACATCGACGTCGACGAGAAGGACCCCAACAAGCGTCCGACGCTCGACGAGTTCACCAAGCAGACCGGCGTGAAGGTCAGCTACGTCGAGGACATCAACGACAACGACTCGTTCTACGCCAAGATCGCGCCCGCGCTGCGCGCCGGCCAGGACACCGGCAAGGACATCTTCGCCCTCACCGACTGGATGGCCGCGCGCCTCATCCGCCAGGGCTACGTCCAGAAGGTCGACAAGGCCAACCTGCCCAACGTCGACAAGAACCTCATCGACTCGCTGAAGGCCCCGACCTGGGACCCGCAGCGCGAGCACTCGGCGCCGTGGCAGTCCGGCGTCACCGGCATCGCCTACAACTCGGCCAAGGTCGGCGAGGTCAAGTCCGTCGAGGAGCTGCTCACCCGCGCCGACCTCAAGGGCAAGGTCACCGTGCTCACCGAGTGGCGCGACACGATCGGCCTGATCCTGCTCCAGCAGGGGAAGGACCCGTCGAACTTCACCGACGACGACTTCATGAACGCCGTCGACTACCTGCAGAAGTCCAACGACTCCGGCCAGATCCGCCAGTTCACCGGCAACGACTACTCGGGCCTGCTCGCCGACGGCACGGCGTACGCGTGCATGGCGTGGTCCGGCGACGTCGTGCAGCTGCAGGCCGACAACCCCGCCATCAAGTTCGTCCAGCCCGAGGCCGGGATGATGATCTGGGCCGACAACATGATGATTCCGAACATGGCGCAGCACAAGAAGAACGCCGAGCTGCTCATGAACTTCTACTACGACCCCGCCATCGCCGCGCAGCTGACGGCGTACGTGCAGTACATCAGCCCGGTGAAGGGCACCAAGGAGGCGATGACGAAGGTCGACCCGACCCTCGTCGACAACCTCCTGATCTTCCCGGACGAGGCGTTCCTCGCGAAGACGCACCTGTTCATGGGCGTCGAGGAGGCTACTGAGAAGAAGTACGCCGCGGCGTTCAACAAGGTGAAGGGTTCCTGATACATGACGACCACCCCTGGCGGCGCAGACCTGCGCATCGTCGACGTCACGAAGCGCTTCGGCGACTTCGTGGCGGTCGACGACCTCACGCTGACCATCCCCGCGGGCTCGTTCTTCGCACTCCTCGGCCCGTCGGGCTGCGGCAAGACGACGACGCTGCGCATGGTCGCCGGACTCGAGGAGCCCACGCAGGGCGCGATCCTCATCGGCGACGAGGACGTCACCTGGAACAAGCCGTACAAGCGGCCGGTCAACACCGTGTTCCAGAGCTACGCGCTGTTCCCCCACCTCGACATCTGGGAGAACGTCGCGTTCGGGCTGCGCCGCCAGGGCAAGAAGGACATCGACAAGCAGGTGGAGGCGATGCTCGACCTCACCGAGCTGTCGGGCCTCGCGCGCCGCAAGCCGCAGCAGCTCTCGGGCGGCCAGCAGCAGCGTGTGGCGCTGGCCCGCGCCCTCATCAACCAGCCGCAGGTGCTGCTGCTCGACGAGCCGCTCGGTGCCCTCGACCTCAAGCTGCGCCGCCAGATGCAGCTCGAGCTCAAGCGCATCCAGACCGAGGTCGGTCTCACGTTCGTGCACGTCACGCACGACCAGGAGGAGGCCATGACCATGGCCGACACCATCGCGGTCATGAACCAGGGCCGGGTCGAGCAGATGGGCGCGCCCACCGAGCTCTACGAGAACCCCATGACCACGTTCGTGGCCAACTTCCTGGGCCAGTCGAACTTCTTCGACGGCGAGATCTCCGAGCGCTCGGGCGAGCACGCCTTCGTGTCGGTCCAGGGCAACCGCGTCGGCGTCCCGCTGAGCCGGGTGCACTCGGCCGGCGACCAGGTCCACGTCGGTGTGCGGCCGGAGAAGCTGCGGATCCAGTTCGCCGAGGGCGCCGAGGTGCGCGACGGCGAGAACCGGCTCGAGGCGACGATCTCCGACGAGTCGTTCATCGGCGTCTCGACGCAGTACCTCGTCGACACCGCCTGGGGCCAGGAGCTCACGGTGTTCGCGCAGAACACCGGCCGCGACGCGCGCCTGGTGCCCGGTGCCCGTGTGCTGCTCACCTGGTCGCCCGAGCACACGTTCGCGCTCGACGCGGCGCAGAGCATCGACGCCGGCGTCGTCATCGACGAGGACGCCGTGCAGCCCGACACCGTGGGGGCGCCGTCGTGAGCAGCGCCTCCACCGCCAGCATCGGGCTCGGCGAGGAGTACGAGGAGGTCCAGCGCGGCCGCCGCAAGAAGGGCAAGAAGGACGGCGGCGGCTCGACGGAGGCCAAGGCGGTCGGCTCGTCGCGCTGGACGCCCTACGCGCTGCTCACCCCGGGCTTCCTCTGGCTCGCGATCTTCTTCGTCGTCCCGACGATCACGCTGTTCTTCACCTCGCTGTACGTCGGCTCGCTCGACCAGGGCTACGAGTTCGTGCCCCCGGGCGAATGGCAGACCTACGTCAACGCCCTGCAGGAGTACTGGCCGCAGTTCCTGCGCTCGTTCCTGTTCGCCGGGCTCTCGACGCTGTTCTGCCTGCTGCTCGCCTACCCGCTGGCGTACTTCATCGCGTTCCGCTCGGGCCGGTGGAAGGCGGCGATGCTCGTCCTCGTCATCGCGCCGTTCTTCACCTCGTTCCTGATCCGAACGCTGGCGTGGAAGACGATCCTCGCCGACGACTCGATCGTCGTGCGCACGATGAGCTTCCTGCACATCACCGACGTGCTGTCCGCCCTCGGCCTCACCGAGGGGCAGCGCGTGCTCAACACACCGCTGGCGGTCGTGCTCGGCCTGACCTACAACTTCCTGCCCTTCATGGTCCTGCCGCTCTACGCGTCGCTGGACCGGATGGACCCGCGCCTGGTCGAGGCCGCGCAGGACCTGTACTCCTCGCCGCTCACCGCGTTCCGCAAGATCACCTGGAAGCTGTCGCTCCCCGGTGTGGTCGCGGGCACCCTGCTCACCTTCATCCCGGCGGCCGGCGACTACATCAACGCCGAGCTCCTGGGCACCACCAAGATCCGGATGATCGGCAACGTGATCCAGGACCAGTTCTTCGTCATCACCGACTATCCGACAGCATCGGCGCTCTCGGTGATGCTCATGCTGGTCATCCTGGTGATGGTGACGATCTACGTCCGCAAGGCCGGGACGGAGGAGCTGGTCTGATGGCCACCATCACCGCAACCGGTGCTGCCCAGTCGTCGGGCGGCGTGCAGATCCGCAAGCGTCCCGGCGGTCCGTTGCGCTGGATCCGGTCGCACATCATCCCGATCATCGGGGTGGGCGTGCTGTTCTACATGTTCCTGCCGATCTTCGTCGTCGTCGTCATGTCGTTCAACGACCCGGCCGGCCGGTACAACTACACGTGGAACCACTTCTCCACCGACGCGTGGACGAACTTCTGCGGCGTCGCCGGCATGTGCGACTCGCTCGTGCTCAGCCTCGGCATCGGCGTGGTCGCCACCGCAGGTGCGGTCGTCCTCGGCACGCTCGTGGCGTTCGCGATCGGGCGCTACAGCTTCCGCGGCCGGGCGAGCAGCAACCTGCTCGTCTTCATGCCGATGGCCACGCCCGAGGTCGTCATGGGTTCGTCGCTGCTCACGCTGTTCGTCGCGATGAGCTTCGCGACGGGCATCACGACGATCCTCATCGCGCACGTGATGTTCTGCCTGAGCTTCGTCGTCGTCACGGTCAAGGCCCGCATCGCCAGCCTCGACCCGCGCCTCGAGCAGGCGGCGATGGACCTCTACGCCGACGAGAAGACCACGTTCTGGAAGGTGACGTTCCCGCAGGTGCTGCCCGGCATCGTCGGTGCGTCGCTGCTCGCCTTCTCGCTGTCGTTCGACGACTTCATCATCACGAACTTCAACTCGGGGTCGTCGGTGACCTTCCCGATGTTCGTGTGGGGCTCCGCCCAGCGCGGCACGCCGCCGCAGATCAACGTCGTCGGCTCGCTGATGTTCTTCATCTCGCTGGCCATCGTGCTCCTCGGCCAGGTCTACCAGCGCCGCCGGGCCAAGAAGGCCTGACGGGGACGTTCCCGCGGCCCCGCTCGTCGACGTCACTGGGCAGCACGCCCAGGACGTCGCCGAGCGGGACCTCGGCGGATCAGCAAGGGGGAGCGGTCGTGACCGGTTCGAGGAAGCTCGCAGGCCCGTCCCTGACGCGGCGCCGGCTGCTGGGCAGCACCGCGGCGGGCGCAGCGGCGCTGGCCGCGGGGCCGCTGCTCTCGGCGTGCGGCACCAAGGGTGCCGCGCAGGAGAGCCAGCCGGCCGTGCCCGACCTGTCCGACACCGACAAGTCGGTCAACTTCTCGAACTGGTCGCTCTACATCGACACCGACGACAACAACTCGTCGTCGCACCCCACGCTGGACGCCTTCACCAAGAAGACCGGCCTCTCGGTGCGCTACACCGAGGACATCAACGACGCCGACGCGCTCTACGCCAAGCTGCTGCCGACCATGCGTGCCGGCCAGGACACCGGCTACGACATCATCGTGCCGACCGAGGACACCGCCACGAAGTGGATCCGCGGCGGCTACATCGAGGAGCTCGACAAGGCCCAGCTCCCGAACGTCACCAAGAACCTCCTGTCGTCCCTGAAGCACCCCGAGTGGGACAAGGAGCGCACCTACACCGTCCCGTGGCAGTCCGGCTGCACGGGCATCGCCTACAACGGCGCGGTCACCAAAAAGGTCGGCTCGATCACCGAGCTGCTCACCCGCGACGACCTCAAGGGCAAGGTGGCGCTGCTGCACGACTGGCGCGACACGATCCCGCTGGTGATGCTCGAGCAGGGCGTCGACCTCGCGACCTACACCGACGACCAGTTCATGGCCGCGGTGGAGATGGTGCAGAAGGCGGTCGACAGCGGTCAGGTGCGCGCGTTCACCGGCAACAACTACACCGAGCTGCTCGCCAACAAGTCCGTCTACGCCTGCCTGGCGTGGTCGGGCGACGTCGTGCAGCTTCAGTACGACGAGCCGAAGATGACCTACACCGTCCCCGAGGCGGGGCAGCTGATCTGGGCCGACGCGATGGTGATCCCGCAGAAGGCGCAGCACCGCAAGAACGCGCACACCCTCATGAACTACTACTACGACCCCGAGGTCGCGGCGCTGGTGTCGGCGTACGTGCAGTACATCTGCCCGGTCGAGGGCGCGAAGGCCGTCATGGAGAAGGTCGACCCGACCCTGGTCGACAACCCGCTGGTGTTCCCCGACGAGGCCTTCCTCGCCACCACGCACTCCTCGCGCCTGGTCGACGAGGAGACGCAGAAGAAGTACACGACCGCCTGGTCCAAGGTCACCGGCACCTGAGCCCGGGCGCCGCCTGATGCGGCGGTGGCCGGCCAGATGCTGCACGACCGTTCAGGACCTGGTTATCCTGACCGGGTCCCGGGGACGACGCGGCGGAACCACCGCCCGCCCGGGACGGCCGTATCGTCCGGAGGACCCGGGGCGGCCCACCGCGGAAGCGTGAGAGTCGTGCCCTTCGCACGCACCCCTCGTCCCTCGTCCTACGCCGCTGTCGCCGACGCGTCGCCGGTGCCGTTCTGGCTCGACGACCCCCGGCGTCCCGAGCCCCTCGCCCCCCTCTCCGGGAGCACGACCGCCGACCTGCTCGTGGTCGGCGGTGGCTTCTCCGGGCTGTGGACCGCCCTGCAGGCCAAGGAGGCCGACCCCGCTCGCGACGTCCTGCTCGTCGAGGGCGGCCGCATCGGGTGGGCGGCCTCGGGGCGCAACGGCGGCTTCTGCGAGGCGTCCATCACCCACGGCTTCGAGAACGGCTGGTCGCGCTGGCCGGAGGAGATCGACACCCTGGTCCGGCTCGGGGAGGAGAACCTCGACGGCCTCGAGGCGACCCTCTCCCGCTACGGCATCGACTGCTCCTTCGAGAGGGTCGGCAACCTCAGCCTGGCGACCTCGCCGCACCACCTCGACGAGCTCGAGGAGGGTGCCGCGCTCATGCGCGAGCACGGGGTGCAGGCGCAGGCGCTCGACGCCGAGGCGACGCGCGCACTGGTCGACTCGCCGATGGCGATCGGCGGCTTCTCGATCACCTCCGGGTCGGCGCTGGTGAACCCGGCCCGGCTGGCGTGGGGCCTGCGCAACGCGTGCCTCTCGCTCGGCGTCCGCATCCACGAGGGCACCCGTGCCACCGGGTTCGCCGACTCCGCTGGCGTCGGAGTGCGCGTGACGACCGAGTCCGACGCCGGTCCCGCGACGGTCGACGCGTCGCGCGTCGCCCTGGCCACCAACGCCTTCCCGCCGCTGCTCAAGCGCCTGCGCCACTACGTCGTGCCCGTCTACGACTACGTGCTCATGACCGAGCCGCTGACCGACGTGCAGTGGAAGTCGGTCGGCTGGGACGGCCGCGAGGGCCTGTCGAACATGGGCAACCAGTTCCACTACTACCGCCGCACCGATGACGGGCGGATCCTCTTCGGCGGCTACGACGCGATCTACCACCTGGGTGGACGGGTGCGCGACGCCTACGACCAGCGTCCGGCCACGGCTCAGCTCCTCGCCGAGCACTTCTTCGCCACCTTCCCGCAGCTCGAGGGCCCGGTCAGGATCACGACGCCGGGACCGCGCAGGGCGATCCGCTCGACCCGGATGAGCGCGCGGGTCGGCGTCCGAGAGGTGGGCATCGCGTCTCCTTCCGGCAGCACATCGGGGGGGCCCGCGTCCCCCATCGGTCGCGAGCGGCGCCAACGTTACCCTACGCCGCGGCCATG
>JBGAJT010000169.1:0-7763 GCA_044224785.1 Candidatus Nanopelagicales bacterium
GCACGCGCCGCAGGTGCTCGCGCCCGAACTGCACGTACGCATCGCCCGCCCCCAGGCTGACCCGCAGGCGCTGGAGCTCGCCGTGCTGCACGGCCCATTCGTCGCAGAAATCCCGCACGTGCGCGTCGAGCGCGAGCGCCGACAGCTGGGCGCTGTCGCCGCCCTGGCCCTGCACCCGGGCGACGTCGAGCACGTCGACGAGCGCCCCGGCACGCACCTCGGTCCAGCGGCTCGCACGCGGGATGCCCGGCAGCACGAGCAGGTCCGGGTGCACCTCGCGGGCGAGCGAGGCCAGGGCTGCGACGTCGAGGGCTCCCCCGAGGGCGCGCCGGCACGCCGAGGCGAGCCCGGCCCCGTCGTCGACGAGACCGAGCACCACCGGCAGCGACGGCGCCCAGGTGTCGGCGTCGACCAGCAGCGTGCGCACCCCGCGCCGTGCCGCCTCGTCGGCGATCGCGATCGCCGTCGACGTGCGTCCTGGTGCGCCGGGCGGTCCCCACACGGCGACGAGCCGCCCGCGCGGAGCAGGCGCCGCCGGCGACCGCTGCTCCGCGGACACGGTGTCGGTGGCCTCGGCGGCGGCGACGGCCTTGGCCACGAGGCGCACGGCTGCACCGAGCTGCGCCGGGTCGATGCGCACGACGCCGGTGGCGCCGAACCGGGTCAACCGCTCGGCCCCGGCGTCGTCGTCGGCGCCGGCGATGCCCACGACCGCGCAGCCGGCCGCGACCACCCGGTCGACGACGTCGGCGTCGAGCCGCGGCGCGTCGGCACCCACCACGGCGACGGCGGCAAGACCGGTGGCCGCCGATGCGACGAGGTCGGCGGTGTCGAGGCAGCGGCGCACGATGGACACCGGACAGGCGGGGTGCGCGAGACCGGCGACGAGCGGGCCCTCCCAGGCCGAGGGCCCGAGCAGGACGAGGACGCCGGCCACGTCAGCCGCCCACGCGCACGAGGTCGACGTCGCCGGCACGTGCCGCCGCGACCGCACGGTCGGCGTCCTTCGCCGCGACGTCGAGGACGACGCCCACCTGGTTGCTCGACCCGCTCTGGTCGACGACGCCGGGATCGGCGACGAGCGCGCCCGCCAGCACGAGCGCGGGCAGCACGGTCACGGCATCGCCACCGACGGACGCGCCGTCCTTCGGCGTGACGTAGACGTCGACGCGCTCACCGCGGGCGAGGCCGGGCGGGGCGTGCAGCGCGTCGACCGGGACCGTGACGAGCCGGCGCACCCGGGAGCCGACGAGCACGGCGAGCAGCACGAGCCCGACGCCGAGCGCGAGGCGCAGGTCGCGGCCCCCGCCGCGCAGCCGGCGGGCGCGCGGGGCGGACGGACGGGCGGGCGTGTCGGGTGCGGCGGTGTCGGCGGCGGGCATGTCGCGCAGTGTGGCCATACCCAGCAGGCTGCGTCGGCGCGTCGTCCACAGGCCCGACGACGTCACCCACTCGGTCATCAACGGATGCCAAGATGCTCGGGTGGCTCCACGCTTCCTCACGCTCGCGGACGTCGCCGAGACCCTCAACATCTCGGCGTCGCAGACCTATGCGCTGGTCCGCAACGGCGAGCTCCCCGCGATCAAGGTGGGCGGTCGCGGGCAGTGGCGCGTCGAGGCCACCGAGCTCGAGGGCTACATCACGCGGATGTACGCCGAGACCGCCGACTTCGTCCGCACCCATCCCTTCAGCAAGGACGACGACGACGCCGACGACGAGACGGACGATCCCGAGGACTCCGACTCCGACGCCGAAGCCGACTCCGACGAGCCCGCGGACGCCACGACCTGAGCGCCGCCGATCCTCAGCGGCTGACGACCGCGATCGCGGCGTAGGGCAGGGCGACGGTGGCGCCGCCGCCGGTCGAGAGCTCGAGGTGGTCGGCGTACGCCGCGGAGGCCAGCCCCGCCACGACCTCGCCCTCGGTCAGGAGCACGGAGACGTGCGACCGGTCGCGGCACCAGGAGCGCAGGATCGAGCCGAGCGTGCGCTCCGGCAGCCGGCCCTCGTCGCGGACGAGCGGCCGGCCGAGCCCGCGCACCGCCACCACCGAGGCCACCACGACCAGATGCTCCGCGGTCGCGCTGCTGCTCCCCGGCGGGACGTGCAGGAGCACCACCCACCCGTCGCCGACCTCGCCGACCCGGCCCGCGTGCCGTCCCCCGCCGCGCGTCGCGAGCTCCACCGGCGCGTGCGCACCGCGGAGCCGGTCGGCGAGCGTGAGGGCCGAGCGCTCGATGCGGGTGCGCTCGGCGACCTCGGCGTCGCGCTCGAGGTCGGCCTCGGCCGCAGCGAGATCGCGCAGCTCGTCCTCGAGCGCGCGTACGCGGTCGTCGTCCACGGCATCTCCCTGTCGCCGGACACACCGTAGGACCGCGGGTGCGGCCGATGCTCGGCGCCGCGCGCAACCCGGGTGACCGCGTCCCGTGCGTCGCCTAGCCTCGGGGATCGTCATGAGCCGCATCCTGGACGCCGTCGCTCCGCCGCGGATGGGGTCGAGCTTCCGCTGGCTGCTGGCGTCGTCGTGGGTGAGCAACATCGGCGACGGTCTCGCTCTCGCCGCCGGCCCGCTGCTGGTCGCCTCGCAGACGAGCAACGCCTTCCTGGTGGCGATGGCGGCCGTGCTGCAGCGCGTGCCGTGGCTGCTCCTGGGGCTCTATGCCGGCGCGATCGCCGACCGCGTCGACCGGCGCCGCCTCGTGATCGCCGCCGATGCGGCCCGGGCCGTCGTCGTCGCCCTGCTGTGCGTCGCGCTCGCGACCGGTCGCGTCAGCATCGCGCTGGTGCTCGTGGCGATGCTGCTGCTCGGCGTCGCCGAGGTGTTCGCCAACACGACCACCTCGACGCTGCTGCCGATGCTCGTGCAGAAGCAGGACCTCGGGGTCGGCAACGCGCGACTGCAGGCGAGCCTCCTGGTCGGCAACCAGATCGTCGGCCCGCCGCTCGGTGCGTTCCTGTTCGCCGTCGGCGCGGTGTGGCCCTTCGGCGCGCAGGCGGTGCTCGTCGGCCTGTCGGTGCTGCTCGTCGCGCGCATCGTGACCCCGAAGGGGCCGGTGCGCGACCTCGAGGGCACGCACATCCTGCGCGACATCGTCGAGGGCGTGCGCTGGCTCGGGCACAACGACGCGGTCCGCACGCTTGCGATCGTGATCGTCTCGTTCAACATCACGTGGGGCGCCGCGTGGGCGGTCCTGGTCCTCTACGCGCTCGACCACCTGCACCTCGACGCCGTCGGCTACGGGCTGCTCACCACGGCCGCCGCGATCGGCGGTCTGGTGAGCACCTTCGGCTACGGCTGGATCGAGCGGCGGTTCGACCTCGCGAACGTCATGCGCGTGTGCCTGCTGCTCGAGGTGCTGTCGCACGCCGCGTTCGCGCTCACGAGCAACGGCTACGTCGCCATGGTGATCATGGTCGTGTTCGGCGCGTACGCGTTCGTGTGGGGTGCGGTCTCGACGAGCGTCCGCCAGCGCGCGACCCCGATGGCGCTGCAGGGGCGCGTGAGCAGCGTCTACATGGTGTGCGTGTTCGGCGGCGTCGTCATCGGCCAGCTGCTCGGCGGCTGGATCGCCGAGCGCTGGGGCCTGACCGCCCCGTTCTGGTTCGCGTTCGTCGGTGCCGGCATCACGCTCGCGCTCGTCTGGCGCCAACTGTCCTACGTCGCGCACGCCTCGGCCGACCCGGCCGAGGACGAGGACGAGGGCGAGGACGGCGGCGCGGGGTCCGGCACCGGGCCCGCACCGGGGCTCATCGACGGGATGCCCTGAGACGTCACCAGGTGGAGTCGCCGCGGATCACGACGTCGCTGCCGCCGTCGACGAAGACGACCTGGCCGCACAGGTGCGTGTTCTCCTCGCTCACGAGGAACGCGAGCAGGTCGGCGACGACCTTCGGCTGCGCGAACCCGTTGAGCGGCATGGGGACGACCTGCGCCATCATCGCCCGGCCCTCCTCCGTCGCGAGCATCGGCTCGACCATCGGCGTCACGATGATGCCGGGCGCGACGGCGTTGAGCGGGATCGAGGCGCCGGCCCACTCCGGCGTCGTGGACGAGCGGCGGATCCACTGCGCGAACGCCTTCTTCGTCGACGCGTAGATGAGGCCGCCCGTGGCCTCGCCCTTCGCGAGGACCTCCGCGCGGGCGCGCGCCGCGGGCTCGTCGCCGGCGGTCAGCAGCGCGACGAGCTCGTCGTCGAGCGGCATGAGGCTCGCCATCGACGAGACGCCGACCGCGCGCGGTGCGGGAGAACCGATCAGCAGCGGGCGCAGTCCCTCGAGGGTGCCGACCATGCCGAAGTAGTTCACCGACACGGTGTCCGGCGTCGGGGTGGCGAGCCCCGCGACGGCGACGACCGTGTCGAGGTGGCCGGCGGCGAGGCGCTCGACCGCCGTCACCATCGCCGCGCGACCGTCCGCGGTGGCGAGGTCGGCGACGACGTCGGCGTCGTGGACATCGACACCGATGACGTGGTCACCCCGGCTCAGGAGCAGCTCGCGGGTGGCCTTGCCGATGCCGGATGCGGACCCGGTGATGACGTGGGTGCGACTCATGGTGATGCCTCCTGGTACGTCGAAGGACCTGTCTCGACGCTAGGCCGACAGCCCCCGGGAGTCGCGGCGAGCGAGCCCTCCCGCCGCGGTCGCGTCAGCGGTTCGCACGGCGCTCGAAGAGCGAGCGCGACCACAGGAACGACGCTGCCGTGATGACCAGGCTCCATCCGATCGCGAGCACGAGGTAGCGGGTCTCCAGCGCCCCGAGGAGCAGGCCGCGGACCGACTCGATCACGGGCGTGAACGGCTCGTACTCCGCGAACCAGCGCAGCGCCGTCGGCAGCGACTCCGTCGGCACGAACCCGCTGCTGAGGAACGGCAGCAGGATCAGGACCATCGGGATGTTGCTCGCGCTCTCGACGGTCTTGGCCCACAGCCCGACCGCCACCGAGAACCAGGTGAGGGCGAGCGTGAACAGGGCGAGGACGCCGAGCGCGCCGACCCAGCCGACGAGGGCGGCCGACGGCCGGAACCCGATGAGCAGCGCCACGAGCAGGACGAGCAGGAGGCTGCCGAAGGTCTGCGCGAAGCTGCTGACGGCGTGGCCGGTGAGCACCGCCGACCGCGTGACCGGCATCGTGCGGAACCGCGCGATCAGCCCCGACGCCATGTCCATCGCGACCGAGATCGCGGTGCCCTGCGCTGCCGCGGCGATCGTGATCACCAGGACGCCGGGCGTGATGTAGCCGGCGTACGCGCTGCGGCCGGCGTCGCCGAACCCCAGACCGGCGCCGAGGGTCTGCCCGAACACGAAGACGAACAGCAGCAGGAACACCACGGGCATGCCGACGAGGAGCACGGTCATGCTGGGGTAGCGGGCGATGCGGCGGATGCTGCGCCGCGTCATGGTCGCCGAGTGGGAGAAGGCGATGGCAGCGGTGGACATGGTCAGCTCCGGGCGGTTCGGTCGGTGAGGACGAGGAAGACGTCGTCGAGGTCGGGGAGGTGCACCGACAGCTCGTCGGGCTCGACGTCGAGGCGGTCGAGCTCGTCGAGCACCGATCGCAGCGAGCCGGCGCGGCCGTCGCTCGGGATCTGGACGCTGAGGTCGACCTCGTCGGCGACCGAGCGCGGGAAGGCGCGCGCCACGGCCTCGAGCTGGTCGCCGTCGGCGAGCTGCAGCCGCACGTGGCCGCCGGGGACGAGCCGCTTGAGCTCTGCCGGCGTGCCCTCCGCGACGACGCGACCGTCGTCGAGGACCGCCACGCGGTCGGCGAGCTGGTCGGCCTCCTCGAGGTACTGCGTGGTCAGCAGGATGGTGATCCCCTCGCGCGAGAGGTCGCGGACGATGTCCCACACCGCGCGGCGCGACCGCGGATCGAGGCCGGTCGTGGGCTCGTCGAGGAAGAGGACCGCCGGGTCCGAGAGCAGGGTCATCGCGATGTCGAGCTTGCGACGCATGCCGCCCGAGTACGTCGAGGCCGGGCGGTCGGCGTCGGCGGCGAGGTCGAACCGGTCGAGCAGCTCCTACACCCGCGCGGTCGCGGACGCGGCGTCGAGCAGGGCGAGATCCGCCATGAGCCGCAGGTTCTCCCGGCCGGTGAGCAGGTCGTCGACCGCGACCGACTGGCCCGTGACACCGATCAGCCGGCGGACGGCGTCGGGCTCCGTCGCGACCTCGTGCCCGCCCACCTGCGCCGAGCCTGAGTCGAGCGGCAGCAGCGTGGAGAGGATCGACACGAGCGTGGTCTTGCCGGCGCCGTTCGGGCCGAGCAGGGCGAGCACCGTGCCCGGTGCGACGGCGAGGCCGAGCTCGTCGAGCACCCGCCGGCCGTCGTAGGCCTTGACCAGGTCGACGACGCGGATGCCGGGACCGACGGTCGTCATGACCCGTCACCGTCCTCGACGAGCGCGCGGACGACGTCGATGTCGCCGGCGCTGGTCTGGGCGTCGACCTCGACGGTGCGGTCGCCCGACGCCGGGCCTTCGGTCGCGTCGAGGCCGTTGCGCACGGCTCCGAACGAGGTGCGCAGGCCGAGCTTCGCCGCCGTGCCGTAGGGGATGCCCAGCTCGATGCGGCCCAGCGACGTGCGCAGCATGACCTGTCCCTGGTCGACGCAGCCGATGCGCAGGTCGCCGTTCGCCGTCGTCGCCATCAGGTCGCCGCGGGCGCGCTCGACGGTGATCGTCCCGTTGGCGGACTTCACGCGGGTCGAGGTGCCGGCGTCGCCGATCCACGTGTCGCCGTTGGAGTTCTTGACCAGCGCGTTGCCGCCGACGCTGTCGATGCGGATCGTGCCGCTGCTGGTCGAGCAGCGGGCGTCGCCCGTGACGCGTCCCGCGGTCACGGCGCCGAGCCCGGACCTCAGGTCGACGCTGCCCGCCTCCTGCACGACGACGTCGCCGGCCGAGGTCTTCGCACCGACCTCCGCGAACGGACCGTCGGCGGTCACGACGCCGAGCGAGGTACGGGCCTCGAGCGCCGAGCCGACCGGCACGCGCACGGTGACCTGGATCGAGCCGCTGCGGCGGGTGGGTCCGATCATCGCGCTGTGCTTGGGGCCGGCGACATCGAGGCGGTCGCCGGTGCACGTGACGCGCGTCTGCTCGGCCGCGCGCCGGTCCTTCTCGCTGCTCGGGTCGGTGGGGACGACGTCGACGACGGACTCGTCGCTGCCGGCGGCCACGACGCGGATGTCGCCGAGCTCGATCTCGATGCGCGCGCGGAGGGGGTCGGGGGTGGGGAAGGTGGTCATCGGAGTGCCTCTCGTGGTGCGTCGGTCGGTGGTCAGCGGACCCAGCCGCTGAAGGAGGTGCCGCCAGCGGTGCTCGGCCCCGAGGTCCGCGCGGGACCGTGCGACACCGCGGACGCGGCGGCGCGGACCAGCCAGGTGTTGACCGAGACGCCGGTGCCGCGGGCGGCCTCCTCGACCCGGTCCTTGAGGTCCTGAGGGAGCCGCAGGTTGATGCGCGCGAGCGGACCCTCGTCGACGACGAGCGGCTCCTCGGGAGCCGCGACGGGCGCCGCGGCCGGTGCCGTGACGACGAGCTCGGGGTCGCGTCCGCGCAGCCGGACGTCGACCGACGCCGGTGCGAGCTCGGCGGTGATCTCCGCGGCCGCTGCCGAGAGCACCTCGAGCAGCGCGAGCCGGATCGCCGACTCCAGGCTCGTGGCCAGCCGGTCGGCGAGCGCCCTGCTCTCCTCCCCGCCGGCCTCGGCGGCCGTGAGGAGCTGCTCGCGCACCTGCGTGACGTAGGGGGTCAGATCCATG
>JBGAJT010000016.1:0-21841 GCA_044224785.1 Candidatus Nanopelagicales bacterium
GGGGTGGGGTGAGGTGGTGACGAGGGTGGCGGCGGCGCCGTGGCGGTCGAGGGGCTGCCAGCCGACCCTCGCGCCCTCGAGGGCGGCCGCGACGGACTGCACCACGACGAGGTACATGAGCTGGCGGTAGACCAGCTGCTGCAGCGGGAGCGCCCAGAGCGGCCGCATCGACTCGTGGTCGAGGTGCAGGGCGTAGGCACCGAGCGCGAGCTGCACGAGGACGAAGACGGCGGCGACGCCGAGCACCCACCGCCAGTCGAGGAAGAACAGTCCGTAGAGCGCCATGATGTCGACGACGGGACCGAGCAGCGGCATCAGCACCTGGAACACCAGCAGGTACGGGAGCCCGCGGCGACCGAGGTGACCGGCGCGACCGTGCTCCACCACCGCGTGGCGGTGCCTCCACATCGACTGCAGCGTCCCGTAGCACCAGCGGTAGCGCTGCTTCCACAGCTGCCGCAGCGTCGAGGGCACCTCGGTCCAGGCGACGGCGGCCTGCTCGTACTCCACCCGCCAGCCGGCGCGGGCCACCGCCATCGTGAGGTCGGTGTCCTCCGCGAGCGTCGCGGACGGCACCCCGCCGACGGCGTCGAGCGCCGAGCGGCGGAACGCGCCGATCGCGCCCGGCACCGTCGTGATGCAGTCGAGCACCGCGAACGCGCGGCGGTCGAGGTTGAAGCCGACGACGTACTCGAGGTGCTGCCACCTGCCGAGCAGCCCGTCGCGGTTCGCGACCTTCGTGTTGCCGCTGACCGCACCGACCTCGGGGTCGTCGAAGGCGCGCGCGAGAGCGTGCAGCGCGTCGGACGCGAACACCGTGTCGGCGTCGACCAGCACGAGGATCTCCCCTCGCGCCAGGGCGATCCCGGTGTTGAGTGCGGCGGGCTTCCCGGCGTTCTCCTGCCGCACGACGCGTACGCCGGGGAGCCCGAGAGCCGATGCGGCGTCCGCCGTGCCGTCCTCGGACCCGTCGTCGACGACGATCACCTCGAGGTCGGGGTAGCCGGTCGCGATCAGGCTCCGCAACGTCCCGGCGATGCCCGCCGACTCGTTGTACGCCGGCACCACGACCGACACCGACGGCAACGGCCCGGCGGGCTCCTGCGTCCCTCGACGTCCGCGCGCGTGGCGCGACGCGAGCACGACGAGAACCAGCGCCCGCACGAGGCCGAGGACGAGGAACACCACCAGCAGCACGGCGAGCGCCGACACGACGTGGTCCGACACCCACGTGACCGCGACGAGCGCCCGGCCGGTCCACACCTGCGCCGGCGTCGCGGTGGTCTGCGCCGGTCCGGTGCCCGTGGTCTCGGAGACGGTGCCGAGCGAGAAGCCCTCGGCCTGCAGCCGTTCGATGAGCGCGGGCAGCGCCGCGACGGTCTGGGCACGGTCGCCACCGCCGTCGTGCATCAGCACGAAGCCGCTCGTCCCCCGCTCGGGTACTCCCGCGGAGACGATGCGCGCGACCCCCGGATCGGTCCAGTCCTTGGTGTCCTGCGTGCTGAGCGCGACCGCGTATCCCTGGGCGCCGATCTCGGCGTACGCCGTCCACTGCGGCACGGTCACCGCATCGGTCGTCGACGAGTACGGCGGCCGCATCAGCCGGGTCTGCATCCCCGTCGCCGCAGCGATGACGCTCTGCGTGTACGAGAGCTCGGCGTCGACGCGGCGCTGGTCGACGGTCGCGAGGTCGACGTGGGTGAACGTGTGGACGCCGAGCTCGTGGCCGTCGGCGAGGATCTCGGCGAGCAGCCCGGGGTACTGCGCGGCGTGCGACCCGACGACGAAGAACGTCGCGTGCACGTGGTGCTCGCGCAGGATCTGCAGGACCCTCGGCGTCCAGTCGGGGTCGGGACCGTCGTCGAACGTGAGCGCCACCGTGCCCTGCCGCGGCGAGGCGCTCGTCGACCGGGCCGGGTCCGTCGCGGGGACGAGGAGCGGGCCGGTGCCGGCGGGCAGCGCGGTCGCGCCCGTCGTCCCGGCCACCGTGCCCGAGCCGCCGGTGCCGTGCTGCACGACGCCGGCGACGACGAGCGCGGCGACGAGGGCGAGGAGCACCGCACCGAGCAGCAGCCAGTGCGGGCGGGGCACGGAGCCGCGCCGGGCTCCGCCGCTCACTTCTTGGGCCCTCGGGTCGGTGACGCGTTGCCCTTGGTCGGAGTGGCCCGCGGCGGGGTCGGGTTCGCCGCCTGCGACGGCTTCGTGCGCGTCGGCGTCGGGGTCGCGGCGGGCGTGGTCGGCGGCACGGCGGTGGACGTGCCCGTCGCGCTGGGCCGACCGGTCGGGCGCGACGACGTGGCGGCGACCGCGGACGCGCTCGAGGCGGCGGCGTCGACGCGCGCGGTCGCGCCCGGAGCGGGGGTGGGGCCGGCCGCGACCACAGCAGCCGCGGACGGCGACGCCGAGGGCGGCTCGCTCGAGGTCGGCGCGGCGCCGAGGCGGCCGATCTCGTCCAGCCCGCTCTGGATCGGGCCGAGGACCAGGGTGCCCGCGAGCGGGCCGGAGCCGCGCAGCCCGAGACCGGCCAGGGCGACGAACGCCAGCGCGACCGCCGCGGCGACGAGCATCGCCGCACGCACGCGACGGGTGCGCCGCGGGTCGACGAAGACCGGCTCGCCCTCGGGCAGGGGCGCGCCGGTGTGACGGCCGGGCATGCGTCCCACGACGACCTCCTTCCCGTGCGGCACGACGGAGCAGGCCCAGGTGCAGGCGGGCCTGGTGGAAGGACGCCGGCGACGGCGGGGGCGTTACCTGCTGTGAAGGAGGTCACCGCGCGTGACGGCGCGTCTCACTGGCCGGTCGTCGCCGTCCGGTGGGCGGCCCCGGGCGGAGAATGCGTTCATGGAAAGCACTGCTCCCCGGGCCTGGCTCGTGTGGGGCGTGGCGCTCGCGGCGTACGTCGTCGCCGTCCTGCAGCGCACCTCGCTGGGGGTGTCCGGCCTCGAGGCGGCGCAGCGGTTCCAGATCAGTGCGGCCGTCCTGGGCACCTTCGCGGTGGTGCAGCTGCTCGTCTACGCCGGGATGCAGGTGCCCGTCGGCGTCCTCGTCGATCGGGTCGGGCCGCGTGCCCTGCTGGTGACCGGGGCGCTCACGATGGCGGCGGGGCAGCTCGCGATGGGGCTCGCGACGTCGTTCCCCACGGCCATCGCCGCGCGCGTGCTCGTCGGCATGGGCGACGCGATGACCTTCATCAGCGTCCTGCGCCTGCTGCCCGCGTGGTTCGCCGGTCGGCGGGTGCCGCTGCTGACGCAGCTGACCGGTCTGGTCGGGCAGGGCGGCCAGGTGCTCAGCCTCGTGCCGCTGGTGATCGTGCTGCACTCCGCGGGGTGGACGCCGGCGTTCCTGTCCGCGGCAGCGTGCGGCGTCGTCGTCGCGATCGCGGTGGCCGTCGCGGTGCACGACACCCCCGACGGCCGGCGCGTGCACGACGAGGAGCAGACCTGGGCCGCGGTGCGCCACGACGTCACCGAGGCGTGGCGGCACCCGGGGACGAAGCTCGGGTTCTGGACGCACTTCACGACCCAGTTCTCCGGCACCGTCATGGTGATGCTGTGGGGCTACCCGTTCCTCACCTCGGGCGAGGGGCTCACGCGCACCACCGCGAGCTCGATGTTCACGGTGATGGTGCTCGCGGGCATGGCGGCCGGCCCCGTGATCGGCGTCCTCGTCGGCCGTCACCCCTATCGCCGCTCGTGGCTCGCGCTCACGATCATCGGCTCGGTCATCGCGGTCTGGACGGTGGTGCTGCTCCTGCCTGGACCGGCGCCCGCGTGGCTGCTCCTCCTGCTCCTCGTCGTGCTGAGCCTGTGCGGACCGGGCTCGATGATCGGCTTCGACTACGCGCGCACCTTCAACCCGCCGCACCGCTTCGGCACGGCGAGCGGCATCGTCAACGTGGGCGGCTTCGTGGCGTCGCTCGTCACGATCCTGCTGATCGGCCTCGTGCTGAACCTCGCCGGCGCGGGACAGACCTACAGCCTCAACGGTTTCCGGGTGGCGCTCCTCGTGCAGTACGGCATGTGGGCGATCGGGCTCACCGGTCTGCTCGTGACGCGTCGTGCTGTGCGCGCGCAGCTCGCCGCCGAGGGCGTGCACGTGACGTCGTTCGCGCACATGGTGCGCACGCGCCTCGCCGCGCGCGGCTGAGCGGCGTCAGGCGCGGGGGGCGCCTACGCCGAGTCCGAGGTACGCAGGGCGCTCGACGTCGGCGTAGCGCGCGACCTCGGCGGCGATCGCCTCGGCGCGGTCGTCGGGGAACGCCGTGACGCGGCCCTGGTTCTGGTCGACGTGCAGGAACAGGTACTCGCCGGTGAGCACGGCCTTCTCGCCGTGCCACACCGTCGTGTGCAGGCGCAGCCGCTTGGCATCGACGTCGACGGGGAGCACATCGGCGTGCAGCACCGCACCGCGGCCGACCTCGTCGAGGTAGCGCAGGTGCGACTCGACCGTGTACGTCGTGCACCCGGTGCGCGCCTGGTAGTCGGCCGAGACGCCGACGTGCTCGAGGAACGCCTCGTTGGCCGCGGCGCAGATGACGGCGTACGCCGAGTCGGTCACGTGACCGTTGTAGTCGAGCCACTCCTCGCGGACGTCGAGACCCTCGACGCGGAAGCCGGCGGTCATCGCGCACCCACCAGCACGCCGGCGATCTCGGCGGCGGCGTCGGTGACGAGCCGGCCGAGCTCGGGGAAGCGGTCCTCGCTGATGCGGTCGCTGGGTCCCCACACGCTGATCACGGCCACCGGCCTCCCGTCGTCGAGCACCGGCGCGGACACGCCGTACAGCTGGGACTCGAACTCCCCGCGGCAGGTGCCGTAGCCCTGGGCGCGGATGAGGTCGAGCTCGTCGTCGAGCTGGGGCAGGGTCACGAGCGTCGTGCCGGTGAAGCGGGTGAGCGGGCCGGCGAGCAGCGTGTGCGCCTCGACCGTCGGGAGCCAGGCGAGCCAGGTCTTGCCCGACGACGTCGCGTGCAGCGGGACGTTGCGCCCCAGCCAGTTCGCGGTCATCACCGTCGCGGGCGCGACCTCGTCGACGTAGGTGAGGCCGGTGGGTCGGACGACCGCGAGGTCGGCGGTCTCGCCGCTGGCGGCCGAGAGCCGCTCGAGCACCGGCCTGGCCCGACGGACCAGCCCGTCGACGCCGACCGACGCCGCGAGCCGCGCGACGCCGAGGCCGAGGACGTAGCGGCCCGAGCCGGGCTCCCGCTCGACGAGGCCGTTGTCCTCGAGGGTGGCCAGCAGGCGCCAGGCGGTGGCGCGGTTGAGGCCGCACTCCAGGGCGAGCTCGGCGACCGGGGCGCCCGCGGGCGCCGCGCGGCCGACGGCGCGCAGCAGGGCCGCGGCGCGGTCGACGGACTGCACGCGTCCGCTGCGGTCGGCCTCGAGCACCGCGCACCTCCCTCGTGGTCCGGGCTCCTCGTGGGCTCGGACCTTGACCCGCTGATCGACGTCACCCTAGGGTGCGTCGCACCATATGGAAAGTGCTTCGCACGATGCGAACACGCGAGATCGCGGGACGTGGAGGAGGGGCCGTGCTCGAGAGCACCCGACCGGGCGGCTGGGACGCCCCGACCGAGCCGCTGCCCGCGCCGCTCGCGCTGCACCGCACGACCGTCCCCGAGGCGTGGGTCGACTACAACGGCCACATGAGCGAGTGGTGCTACCTGCTCGCGATGGGCGACAACAGCGACACGTTCTTCCGCTTCATCGGGATCGACGAGGAGTACCGCGCGTCGGGCTACTCGCTCTACACGGTCGAGACGCACATCCGGAACCTCGACGAGGCGGGGCTCGGCGACGACGTCCACTCCACGCTTCGCGTGCTCGGCGTCGACGCCAAGCGCGTCCACATCGCCCACGAGATCTTCAGCGACGACCGGCTGCTGGCGACCGGCGAGCAGATGCTGCTCCACGTCGACATGGCGCAGGGCCGCACCGCCGCGCTCCCCGACGTCCTGCGCGAGCGCCTCGAGGCCCTCGCCGAGGCGCACGCCGCCCTCGACCTCCCCGACTGGGTCGGGCGCCGCATCGCCCTCCCCACCCGCCCCCCGGGTTCTCACTGAATGTGCCATTCGTTGCTAAGTGAGCAACAAATCTGACATTCACGCACTCGCCTGAACCACCGCGCAGCATGACCCGCACGGACGCATCGACAGAGGAGACACCGTGGACTTCGAGCTCACCGAGGAGCAGCGGCTCATCGTCGAGACCGTGCGGTCCTTCGTCGACGCCGAGCTGGTCCCGCACGAGGACCTCGTCGAGCAGCTCGACGACGTGCCCGACGAGCTCGCGGCGTCGATCCAGCGGACCGCGATCGACGCGGGTCTCTACGCGCCGAACATGCCCGAGGAGCTCGGCGGCGGTGGCCTCGACGCGGTCGCGCTGACCCTCGTCGAGCGCGAGCTCGGCAAGGCCGGCTACGCGCTGCAGATGCTGGTGCACCGTCCCAGCAACATCCTGCGCGCGTGCGCGGGCGACCAGGTCGAGCAGTACCTGCTGCCGACGATCCGCGGCGAGCGGCACGACTGCCTCGCGATGACCGAGCCGGGTGCCGGGTCCGACGTACGCGGGATGACCACCGCCGCGGTGCGCGACGGTGACGACTGGATCATCAACGGCCGCAAGCACTTCATCAGCCACGCCGACCGCTCCGACTACGTCGTCCTCTTCGCCCGCACCGGCACGGAGGAGACCAAGAAGGGCCCGAAGGCGAAGATCTCGGCGTTCCTCGTCGACATGGGTACGCCGGGGTTCCAGAGCAACCGCGGCTCGCAGTGCGTCTCGCACCGCGGCTACCACCAGAACGAGCTCGTGTTCGACGACGTGCGCGTGCCGGCCGGCGCGCTGCTCGGCGAGGAGGGCCGCGGCTTCGAGCTGATGGACGAGTGGCTCGGCGCCAGCCGCCTCACGGTTGCCGCCACCAGCGTCGGCCGCGCGCAGCGCGTGCTCGGCGAGGCGACCCGCTGGGCCGCCGACCGCAAGCAGTTCGGCCAGCCGATCGGCCAGTTCCAGGGCGTCGGCTTCCAGCTCGCCGACTGCGCCGTGCAGATCGAGGCGTCGAACCTGCTCACCCTGCAGGCCGCGCACCGCATCGACCGCGGCACCTTCACCGCGCAGGACGTCGCGATGGCCAAGCTCTTCGCGACCGAGACGCTCGCGAAGGTCACCGACACCGCGGTGCAGGTGTTCGGCGGCATGGGCCTGATGAGCGAGGGCAAGGCCGAGCGCTGGTGGCGCGACGCCCGCGTCGAGCGCATCTGGGACGGCACCAGCGAGATCCAGCGCCACATCATCAGCCGCTCGATGCTCCGCCCCCTCGGAGCCTGACCGTTCTCACTGAATGTGCCATTCGTTGCTAAGAACGCAACATTCCTTCCACTCACCGACCACGACGATCCACAGGCGCAGGAGAGGCCCGCGATGACCGAGAGCCCCGAGGTCCGCACCGAGGTCGACGGCGAGATCCTCGTCGTCACCCTCGACCGCCCGAAGGCCAACGCGATCGACGCCGCGACCAGCCGCGTCCTCTACGACGCGTTCGCGCGGCTGCGCGACGACCCGGCACTGCGCGTCGGCATCATCACCGGCGCCGGCGACCGCTTCTTCAGCGCCGGCTGGGACCTCAAGGGCGCCGCCGCGGGCGAGGCCCCCGACGCCGACTACGGTCCCGGCGGCTTCGCCGGGATCACCGAGGTGTTCGACATCGGCAAGCCGATCATCGCCGCCGTCAACGGGCCGGCGTACGGCGGCGGCGTCGAGCTCTGGCTCGCGGCCGACCTCGTCGTCGCCGCAGACAGCGCCGTGTTCGCCTTCACCGAGACCCGTCTCGGTCTCGTGCCCGACGCCGGCGGCATGGTCCGGCTGCCCAACAGCCTCCCCCGCGCGCTGGCCCTCGAGCTGTTCCTCACCGGCCGCCGGTTCTCCGCGCAGGACGCGCTCGGCTGGGGCATCGTGAACCGCGTCGTGCCGCAGGCCGACGTGCTCGACGAGGCGAAGGCGCTCGCCCGCACCATCTGCGAGTCCGCCCCGTTGTCGGTCGCCGCCGTCCTCGAGGTCGTCGACGCCGCCTACGGCCGCAACGCCGAGGACGGGTACGCCGCGATGCGCAGCGGCCTGCCGACGTACTCGAAGGTCGCCAGCAGCGACGACGCGAGGGAGGGCGCCACCGCGTTCGTCGAGAAGCGCCCGCCGGTCTGGACCGGCCGCTGACCCACCCCGCCTCGCTGCCGCACCCGCAGCAGCACGAGGTCGACACGCAGACACGGCAGCACGGCAACGAGAGAAGAGGACATCCATGCGAGGCATGAGCACGTCGGCCTTCATCACCTGCGCGCTCACCGGCGCGGGCGACTCGACGGGCGCGAGCGACAAGGTGCCGGTGACGCCGGAGCAGATCGCCGACTCCGCGATCGAGGCGGCGCAGGCCGGCGCCGCCGTCGTGCACGTGCACGTCCGCGAGCCCGCGACCGGCAAGGGCACGCGCACCCCGGCGTACTACCGCGAGGTCGTCGAGCGCGTGCGCGCGAGCAGCACCGACGTCATCCTCAACCTCACGACCGGCATGGGCGGCGACCTCGTCCTCGGCGCGATCGAGGCGCCGCTCCCGGTCGACGCCGCCGGCACCGACATGGCCGGCGCGACCGAGCGCATGGTGCACGTCGCCGAGCTGCTGCCCGAGATCTGCACGCTCGACTGCGGCACGATGAACTTCGCCGCGGGCGGCGAGTACATCATGGTGAACACGCCCGGCATGGTCCGCGAGATGGCACGTCAGATGAAGGCGCTGGGCGTGAAACCTGAGGTCGAGATCTTCGACACCGGCGACCTGGTGCTGCTCAACGAGATGGTGCGCGAGGGGCTGTTCAACGACCCCGTGATGGTGCAGCTCTGCATGGGCATCCCCTACGGCGCGCCCAACGACCCGCTGACCTTCGCGGCCATGGTCAACAACTTGCCGCCGAACGCCGTCTTCTCCGCGTTCTCGATCGGCCGCTACCAGCTGGCCTACGCCGCGCAATCGGTGCTCTTCGGCGGCAACGTCCGCGTCGGTCTCGAGGACAACATCTACCTGTCCAAGGGCGTCCTCGCGAGCAACGGCCAGCTCGTCGACCGCGCGAAGACGATCCTCGAGGGCATGAACGTGCGCCTCAAGACGCCGGCCGAGGTCCGCGAGGAGCTCGGGCTGGTGAAGCATGGCTGAGCACGGCACCGTCGGTCTCCTCGGCGGCGGCGTCATCGGCGGCGGCTGGGCGGCTCGGTTCCTGCTCGGCGGCTACGACGTACGCCTCTTCGACCCCGACCCGCACGCCGAGCGCAAGCTCACCGAGATCCTCGCCAACGCGCGCACGGCGTGGACGTCGATGATCGACGCGCCGCTGCCGGGACCATCGTCGGCTTGGTCGCCGAGGCCGTCAGCGGCGTCGACTTCGTCCAGGAGAGCGCGCCCGAGCGCCTCGAGCTCAAGCAGGCGCTGCTTCAGGAGGCCGACGAGGCGGCGGCGGCCGACGTCGTCATCGCGTCGTCGACGTCGGGGCTGCTGCCCACGCTGCTCGCCGAGCGGATGGCGCACCCCGAGCGGCTCGTCGTCGGCCACCCGTTCAACCCGGTCTACCTGCTGCCGCTGGTCGAGGTCTGCCCCGGCGAGCGCACCGAGGTGTGGGCGGCCGAGCGCGCGATGGCGGTCTACCAGTCGGTCGGCATGCGACCGCTGCACGTGCGCAAGGAGGTCGACGGCTTCATCGCCGACCGTCTGCTCGAGGCGCTGTGGCGCGAGGCGCTCTGGCTGGTGAACGACGGCGTCGCGACGGTCGAGGAGGTCGACGACGCGATCCGCTACGGCGCCGGCCTGCGCTGGTCGTTCATGGGGACGATGCTCACCTACCGGATCGCCGGCGGCGAGGGCGGCATGCGGCACTTCATGGCGCAGTTCGGCCCGGCGCTGCAGTGGCCGTGGACCAAGCTGATGGACGTCCCCGAGCTCACCGACGACCTGCTCGACACGATCGCCGCGCAGTCCGACGCGCAGGCCGACGGTGCCGACGTCCGCGACCTCGAGCGGCTGCGCGACCGCTGCCTCGTCGCCGTGATGCAGGGCCTCCGCGGGGTCGGCTACGCCTCCGGCGAGACCCTCGCGACCTATGAGGAGAGCCTCCGCGCCCGGGGGTGAACGGAAGGATTGTTGCTCTCTTAGCAACGAATGGCACATTCAGTGAGAACGGGCGAGGCCCCGGCGGATGGGATCCGTCGGGGCCTCGTCGTTGTGCGGTGCGTGCGGGGGTGCGGTGGGTCAGCCGCCCATCGTGCCCATGTCCATGCCGGTCATGTTCATGTCGACGTTGGGCTGGCCCCACTCGGCGAGCGTCGCGTCGTCGGCCGGGAGGCCGTCCTTGCTGACCTCGACGGCGGCCATCATGCCCGCGTCCTCGTGAGCCAGGATGTGGCAGTGGAAGACGTACTTCCCGACGAAGTCGAGGAAGCGCTGACGGATCACGATCTGGCCGTGGGCCGGCACCTTGAAGGTGTCGACGAGCCCGGTCGACTCGTAGGGCGCGCCGTTGATCGACATGACCTGGAAGTCGTTCACGTGGATGTGGAACGGGTGGTCCTCACCCGTCACGTTGCGGATGGTCCACTCCTCCGACGTCCCGAGCTTCATGACGAACAGCGGCCTGGTCGTGTGGAACTGCTCGCCGTTGATCATGAACTTGCCGGCGGTGTTGTCCTCGCTCAGGACGACCTCGCGCTTCTTGGCGATGGCGTCCTTGTCCATGGTGTTCATCAGCTCGGCGGGGAGCTTGCCCATGTCCTGCGGCATCGCGACGGGGGCGACGGCGTCGCCGCCGACGGTCCAGGTGGCGAGCACGGTCTCGGGGTACTGGTCGCCCTCGGGGCCGGTCGTCATCGGCATCGTGCGCAGGTGGTAGGTGCCGGCTTTGGGCCAGGTCACCAGGACGTCGAAGCGCTTGCCCGGGGCGACGAGCAGGGTGTCGTGCGCCTGCACGGTCGTGACGGGGTTGGCGTCCTCGGCGATGACGTAGAACTTCGCGCCGTCCATCTTCAGCGTGTACCAGATGTCGGGGCTCCAGCCGCCGATGCGCAGCAGCTGCGTGCAGCCGGGCTGCGCCTGCAGCACAGGGTTGACCTGGCCGTTGACCGTGCGGGTCGTCGGCGCGTTCGAGTCGATGTTGTCGGTGAGGATCGTGTTGTTCTCGATCTGGATGTCGCGCAGCGCGATCAGGTTGTCCGGGACGCTCTGCAGGTCCTTCGGCAGCCGCTCGGGCAGACCGGTGACGACCAGGGCGCCGGCGAGGCCGGAGAACACCTGGCCTTCGGTGTAGCCGTGGATGTGCGTGTGGTACCAGTACGTCCCCGGCGCGACGCCCTTCGGGACCTCGATGACGACCTCGTTGGTCGTGCCGTCGGTGAAGGACCGGAAGATGTTGTCGGAGATGTCGATCGGCGACGTGTGCAGACCGTGGGTGTGCAGGTTCGTCGGGTCCTTGAGCTCGCTCTTCTCGGTGATCTTGAGCGTGTCGCCGGGGTTCACCTGAAGCGTCGGGCCCATGAACTGCCCGGCGTACGCCATGCCGTTGATCTCGCGGCCGGCGACCGAGAACTTCTGCGCCTTGACGTCGAACTGCGCCGTGAGGACGCCGTTCTGGCTCTTGATCACCGGCACCTGCGCGTAGGCCTGACCCTGCAGCGTCGGGAAGGACGTCTTGACGACGGCCCCGGCGGCGGCGGTCGTGGTCGACGCCGACAGCGTGGCCGCGGCGCTGGGCACGGCCGTGGGGTAGGTGGGGTTGGTGCAGGTCGGGGTCGTGCCGCCACCGCCGCCGGAGGCCGAGCAGGCGGACGTGGCGGCCACGACGGCCACCGTCGCAGCGAGAGCGGCGATGCGGGCCGCAGTCTTCATGGGTTCTCCTGGCATGGGCGTGCCGGCTTTCAGACCGACGGTCTGTTCTCGACGGTAGGGAGCCCACCGTCGAGGAGGTGAATCGGAAGAGCGAACCTTGAGTCTTGAGTCAGCAACGGTTCAGATCAGCGCGCGGGAGCTCCTTCAGGGCTCCGCTCGCGTGCCGCGGGGATCCGCGGCTCCGGGCCGCCCGCGGGGGCCAGCACCGTGCGGAGGAGGGCGTCGAGAGCCTCGTGCCAGCCGCCGTCGTCCACGGCGCCGGCGCGACCGACCACCCGGCCGGCGGCGCAGGCCTCGAGCGCGAGCGCGAGCCCGTGGGGGTCGACGTCGGCGCGCACCCAGCAGCGCGACTGGCCCTCGCGGACGAGCGCAGCGACAGCGGCGGTCAGGCGCGCCTGCTCCGGGGCGAGGAGGGGCTGCAGGGACGGACGCCGCACGGCGAGCGCCAGCAGCTCGACCCGCACGGTGTCCGCGCGCGCGGACGCCGAGCCGGCAGCCACGCGCACGAGCATGCCGACGAGCTGCTCGCGACCGGAGGCACGACCGAGCTCGGCGATGCTGCGGTCGACCGCGTCGGTGAACCGCGTCGCCTGCGCGAGGTCGAGCAGCGAGTCGAAGTCGCGGTAGTGGTGGTAGAGCGAGCCCTTGGAGGCACCCGCGCGCGTCAGCACCATCTCGACGGTGACGTCGTCCTCGTCGTGCTGCTCGAGCAGCTCGACGGCGGCGCGGTGCAGCGCGGCGCTGGTGGGGTGCAGGGTCACGTGACCAGTAGGCCAGCGGTCTGCGGCAGATCACGAACCGCGTGAGCAGCCCGAGAACCAGGACGGCGAATCCTGAGCAACCGAACCGGATCCCGGCCGCGGCTCAGGCGGAGCCGGACGCGGTGGGCGCCGGGGAGCCCGACCGGGTCGGGCGCAGCGGCGCACAGGTCGCGAGGGCCGCCGACGTCGTCGGGTCGGTGGTGCTCAGCTGGTCGAGCCGGCCGGTGACGGTCACGCCGTGGTCGGACAAGCAGCTCCGGTACGCCGCGAGCGCCGACTGGTCGATGCCGCCCTGGCCGCCGCCGGGGCCGCCCGTGGGGCGCAGGCTCGCGCACGCCTCGTTTGCCGACGCGAACGCGCTGGCATCGACCCCCGAGGGCAGCACGCCGCTCGGGCGGCCGCCGCCGGGGCCGCCCGACGGCAGGCCCGAGCCGCCGGCCGACGGCGCACCGCTGGGCAGGCCCGAGGGCTGCTCGCCGGGCTGGCCCGGCTGGCCGCTCGCCTGGCCACCAGGACCGCCGCCCTGTCCCGGACCGCCGCTCGGCAGGGCGACGCCGTGCTCGGACAAGCACTGCCGGTACCCCGCGAAACCGTGGGAGCCCTGGGCATCCGCCGAGGCTCCGCTGCCGCTGCCCGACGTGGACGAGCCGCACGCGGCGAGCGCGCCGGCCACCACCAGGCAGCTGCCGGCGGCGAGCGCGGCGCGACGGACGGGACGGTCGAGCAGGGTGCGGATCACGACGCGGACCTCTCGGTGACGGTGGTGGCGGCGACCGTGCCGTCGCTGCCGGTCGTACCGGTGACGACGACCGTCGTCCCGGCCTTGACGTCGGAGATCGACGCGGCCCTGCTGACCGTGGTGGTCGACGCGACCTTGACCTTCACGACCTTGCCGTCGGCGGTCGCGACGTAGAGGACGTCGCCGTCCACGAGCTTCACCGTGCCGGTGGTCGCCGCGGCGGTCGTGCCGCCGGTCGTCGTCCCGCTGGCTGCCTGGCCGCCGCTCCCCTGACCGCCGCTCCCCTGGCCCGCCGCGCCCGACGGCGCACCGGAGGGAAGCGTGCCGCCAGCGGGGAAGCCTCCGGCGGCGAACGCCGTGCGGCCGCCGGACGTCGACGAGGTGCGGTGCGCCCACCAGGTGGCCGCGGTGGCGCCGAGCGCGACGAGCAGCAGTCCGACCAGGACGCGGGTGACGGCGACGGAGCGTCGCGACGGCGGTGCGACGTCGAGGGCCGAGGCCAGCGCGCTCTCGTCGACGGTGCTCGGCGGGTTCTCGAGGATCGTGTCGTTGCTGCTCACTGGTACCTCAGGGCCTCGACGGGGAGCAGCCGCGCGGCACGGTTGGCCGGCATGCTGCCGAAGAACAGCCCGATGGCGGCGGACACGCCGAACGCCAGCAGGATCGACGCCGGCACCAGCACGGGCTGGACGCCGGAGATGGTGACGTGCGACGCGACGACGCCGACGAGGACGCCGAGCGCTCCCCCGGCGAGCGAGAGGATCGTCGCCTCCGCCAGGAACTGGCCGAGGATCGAGCCGCGCTGCGCCCCGAGCGCCTTGCGGATGCCGATCTCGCGGGTCCGCTCGGTGACGGTGACGAGCATGATGTTGGTGACGCCGATGCCGCCGACGAGCAGGCTGATCGCCGCCACCGCCGCGAGCAGCACGGTGAACGTGTCGGCCGACGACGTCGCCGTGCTCACCAGCTGCGACGCGTTGAGGACGCGGTACGTCGCCTGGATCGACGAGCTCACGCCGAGGACGTGGTCGAGGATCGCCGTGACCTCGTTCTGCGCGAGCGTCACGGTGTCGGCGCTCCTGGCCTGCACCGTGATGCTCGAGAGGGCGCCGTAGCCGGCGAGGTTGTCCCGCACCGTCGTGAGCGGGGCGACGGCGGTGGCGTTGTTGTCGTTCGGGCCGTTGGAGTCCTTCTTGGCCAGGACGCCGACGACCTCGTACGACGTACCGCCGATGGTCACCTTCTTGCCGACGGCGCCGCCGTCGGGGAACAGGTCCTCGGCGGTGCTCGAGCCGAGGACGACGACGCGCGCGTGCTCGTCGACCTGCTGGGTCGTGAGCTGGCTGCCCGACGTGAGGGTCGTGTTCGTCGCGCCGAACCAGGTGGGCACGGTGCCCGTGACGGTCACCGACACGCTCGTGCCGTCGTAGGCGATGGTCGACGACGTCGACTGCACCGGCGACACGCTCGCGACGTCGGGGGCGGCGATCGGGTCGTCGAGCGCCTCGGCGACCGGCATCGTGAGGCTCTGGCTGTTCGTGCGGCTCGCGCCGCCCAGGGCCCCGAAGCCCGAGTTGCCCGACACGGTCAGCGTGTTCGTGCCCAGGGCCGCGAGCCGGTTCTGGATCGCGACGGCGGACCCGTTGCCCACCGCCACGAGCAGGATCACCGCGGCGACGCCGATGAGGATGCCGAGCATCGTCAGCGACGAGCGCAGCTTGTTGGCCGACAGGCCACGCAGGGCGGAGAGCAGGATGTCGGAGCCGGTCATGCGGCGCTCACCGCCTCGGTGGGTGCGTCGGCGACGATGCGCCCGTCGCTCAGCTCGACGCGACGGTGCGCGTGGCGCACCACGTGGTCCTCGTGCGTGATCACGACGATCGTGCGCCCCGCTCGGTTGAGCGAGTCGAAGACGGCGAGCACCTCGTCGGTCGACTCGCTGTCGAGGTTGCCCGTCGGCTCGTCGGCGAGGATCAGCGACGGAGCCATCACGAGGGAGCGGGCGACGGCGACGCGCTGCTGCTGGCCGCCGGAGAGCTCGTGGGGCCGGTGGTGCGCGCGATCGGCGAGCCCCACGACGTCGAGCGCGGCGAGAGCGCGCTCGCGGCGCTCGTGGCGGGGCACCTTGGCGTAGGCCATCGGGAGCTCCACGTTGGCGAGCGCGGTCGTGCGCGGGACGAGGTTGAACGCCTGGAACACGAAGCCGATGCGGCGGTTGCGGATGAGCGCGAGCGCGTGCTGGTCGAGCTCGGCGACGTCGAGGCCGTCGAGGTGGTAGCTGCCCGAGGTCGGGACGTCGAGACAGCCGAGCATGTTCATCAGCGTCGACTTGCCCGAGCCCGAGGCGCCCATGACGGCGACGTACTCGCCGGCCTGCACCGACAGGTCGATGCCGCGCAGCGCGCGCACGGCGGTCTCGCCGTCGCCGTAGGTCTTCGCCACGCCGCGCAGGTCGATCACCGCGGCCGGCGGCGTCGCGTGGACCGTCTCGTCGGCGAACCCGGGGACGAGCGGAGGGACGAACAGCCCCTCGGCGTCAGGGAGGTTCTCGGTCATCCCCGGCCGCCCGGTGCCGCGCCGCCGCCCGGGATCCCGCCGCCAGGGAAGCCGCCGCCCGGGAAGCCCTGGTTGCTGGAGCTGCTCGACGTCGACGTGCTGGTGGTGAGGACGACCTGGTCGCCCGAGGAGACGCCCTGTGTGATCTCGGTCCACGAGTCGCCGGCCACCCCGACGGTCACCTGCGTGCGCACCTGCTGGCCGTCCTTGAGCAGCAGCACGGTGCTGCGCGAGCCGTTGGTGGTCACGGCGGTCGACGGCACGACGAGGACGCCGGTGGCGCTGTCGGTCGTGATGGTCACGGACGCGGACTGGCCCAGGCGGATGCTCTTCGGGACGCCGGACAGGCGCACGACCACGCCGAAGGTGACCACGCTGTTCGACGTCGTGCCGACCGGGTCGATGCTGGTGATCTTGCCCTTCGCGGTCGCACCGCTGACCGCGGGGAACGTGACCGTGGCGGCCTGGCCGACGGCGAGCGAGCCGATGTCGCTCTCGGGCACCGACACCGACACCTGCAGGGCGGCGAGGTTCGCGACGACGACGAGGTCCGACGAGGACGACGACGTCGTGGAGCCGGGCTGGCTGGAGCCCGACGACCCCGAGCTCGACCCGGAGGTCTGGCCGACCTTCCCGTTCACCTCGAGCACGGTGCCGCTGATGGGCGCGTAGAGCGTCGTGGCTGCGACCGCGTCCTTGGCGTCGTCGTACGTCGCCTGCGCCTGGATGACCTGCGCCTTGGCCGACGCCACCTGCGACGCGTTCACCGTCGTCGTCGTGACGTGCGTGGTCGGGTCGGTGGTGGTCGTGCCGTCCTCCGCGCTCGACAGCTGCTCCTTGGCGGCCTTCAGCTGCAGCCGGGCGACCTCGAGCGACCGCTCCGCGGCGGCCGCGTCGATCGTGGCGATGACCTCGCCCTTGGTGACCGTGTCGCCCACCTTCACGGTGAGCGTCGCGATCGTCCCCGACGTCCCGAAGTTCGCGGCGACCTCGTTCACCGCCTCGACGCTCCCGTCGGCCGACACCTGCGCGGTCACGTCGCCCGTGCGGACCGCGACGGTGCGCAGGCTCGACGAGCCGGCCCCGCTGGCGTTGCCGCTGGTGCTGATCACCACCCCCGCGCCGACGACGGCTGCGAGCCCTACGGCGAGTCCGGCGTTGACCATCCACTGGCGACGAGTTCTCCGCATGGTCGCCACGCTGCGTCGCGCGGATGGACGAACCCTGCCGGGAACCTGGCAGGACCCTGGGAATCGGGATCAGCGCGCTGAGAACCCGGCCAGCACGTCGCGGTCCTCGAGGGTGAGGGAGATGAGCACCGCGGCGACGTCGTCGGGCATCGGGCCGCCGTTGCGCTGCGTCAGACCGTCGGCGAGCTGCTCGAGGTACTGCGGCTCGCGCGGGTCGCTGCGGCCGGCCAGGTGCACGAACTCGTCGTAGCCCACCCGCTCCGCGGACTCCGGCGCGGTGTGCCCCTCGAAGATGCCGTCGGTGACCATGAGGACCGACGAATCGGGCTGCAGCGGCACGCAGTGCGCGCGCAGCTTGACGCCGGGGTGCACGCCGAGCGGCGGTCCCGACATCGGTCCGATCACGGGCTCGGCGCCGCCGAGCACGACGGGCGGCGGGTGGCCGGCGTTGGCGTACCGCAGCTGCAGCGCGCCGAGGTCGACCGTGCCCATGAGGAGCGTGACGAGCGCGGAGCCGTCGCCGGCCTGCTCGTCGACGACGGCGTCGAGGCCGGCCGTCCAGTCCTCGAGGTCGAGCGAGGGCAGCGCCGCCATCGCGACCCAGGCCGCGCGCATGGTGGCGGCCAGCGCCGCCGGCTCCGGGCCGTGCCCGGACACGTCGCCGATCAGGAACCGCACCCCGGCACCGTCGGGCAGGGGCAGCACGTCGAAGAAGTCGCCGCCGAGCAGCAGGTCGCGGACGCCGGGCCGGTAGAGGGTGCGCACCTCGGCGCCGCACGCCTGCACGTCGACCTGCGGGAGGAGCGCGCGCTGCAACCGCAGCCCGAGGCGCTGCGCCTCCCCCTGCGCCTCGCGCCGACGGACGACGGTCTTGGCCAGCGCGACCTGGTCGCCGAAACGGTCGAGCAGGTCGAGCCACGCCGGCCCCGCGTCGGGTGCTGGGTCGGCCCAGCCGAGCGTGAGGTAGCCGACGGTGCGGCCGTCGACGCGGATCGGCGTCGAGGACCACGCCACCGTCGAGGAGTCGCGCATCCGGCGGCCGCGCTCGGAGTCGGCGGGTTCGTCCTCGCGGCGCACCCACACCGTCCGCGCCTCGCGCGCGCCGACGACCTCGCGGGCGGCGAGCACCGCGGTGTCGATGCGGTAGCCCTCGGGCAGCATGCTCGGCGGCTGGCAGGCCACCAGCGTGCTGCGGTCGTCGTCGCCGACGCTCCAGTAGGTGCCGACCGCGGCGCCGAACAGCTCGCGCCCCTGCACCGCCGCCGCCCGCTGCACGGCGAGGACCGACGGCGCACCGGACAGGCCCGTCACCCGATCGAGCATGCGCTGGGTGACCTCGGCGGTGAGCTCGTGGTCGCGCGCGACCGCGAGCTGCTCGGCCTGCCGGACGAGCGCACGTTCGCGACGACGGCGTACAGCGCTGCCCGCGACCACGAGACCCACCACGGCCACGATCGAGGTGAAGCGCAGCGGCCAGTTCGTGGTCGGGACCACGAGGTAGGAGACGAGGAACGCGGCGAGCGCGACGACCCCCACCAGCCCGGTCGCGAGCGGGCCGCACACGATGGCGACGCCGAGGACGGGGACGAGGACGAAACCGGTGGGGAGGGGGCTCGTGCCGCCGACCGAGGGGACGATCGCGAGGACGGCGGCGAGGGCCACCAGACCGGCCCCGACCGCTGCGCGGGGCAGGTCCGCTCTCAGGTCCTCGAGCACGCCACCACCGCCTCTGCGGTCGTGACCGCATCGTCCCGACCGCCGAGCCGGCCGGGCTCCCGACGGTACGCCTCGCAGGTAAGCCTTGCCTATCCCGATCGTCCGGGACGTCCGGCATCAGGGCGGCGTCAAGGAGCGGGCGCCCGCGTCAAGACGGCGTCAAGACGGGCCGCGCCGACGCCCGGGCACGCCGTACGACGGACCCGTGAGCCTCCTCAAGCGCGTCTTCGTCGGTGCCCCGCTCGACTCGGCCGAGGGCCATCGCACCCTGCTGTCCAAGTCCCTGGCCCTGCCCATCTTCTGCAGCGACCCGCTCTCGAGCGTCGCCTACGCCACCGACCAGATCCTGCTGGTGCTGGTGCTCGGCGGCCTGACCGCGCTCGCGTGGACCGGGTGGGTCGGCCTCGCCGTCATCGCGCTGCTCGCCGTGGTGGTCACGTCGTACCGGCGCACCGTCTACGCCTACCCGAACGGTGGCGGTGCCTACGCAGTGGCCCAGGACAACTTCGGTCAGCGCACCGCGCTCGTGGCCGCGAGCGCTCTCGTCGTCGACTACATCCTCACCGTCGCGGTGTCGGTCACCTCCGGCGTCGCGAACTTCACCTCCGCCTTCCCCGCGCTCGTGCCGTGGACGGTCGAGCTCAGCGTCGCGCTCGTCGTGATCCTCACGGTGATGAACCTGCGCGGCGTCAAGGAGTCGGGGAAGGCGTTCGCCGCACCGACGTACCTGTTCATCGCGAGCGTGCTCGCGCTCATCGGTGCCGGCGTCGTGAAGACCGCGCTCGGCATCCCGGTCGTGGCCGAGTCGGCGAACCTCCCCGTCGAGTCGCACGACGTCATGGGCGCGACCGCGATCTTCCTGCTGCTGCGCGCCTTCGCGTCCGGCTGCACCGCGCTCACCGGCGTCGAGGCGATCTCCAACGGAGTGCCCTACTTCAAGAAGCCGAAGTCGAAGAACGCCGCCGGGACGCTGCTCGCGATGGGGGTGCTCGCGATCTCGATGTTCGGCGGAGTCACGTGGCTCGCCATCAGCTCGGGCGTGAAGCTGTCCGAGGACAACGCGGTGCTCGGCCTCCCTCCGGACGCCGTGCAGCCGACGGTGCTCGCGCAGCTCGGCAGCGCCGTGTTCGGCGACGGGTCGTTCGGCTTCTACGCGCTGCAGATCTTCACGACGCTCGTCCTCGTCCTCGCGGCGAACACGGCGTACAACAGCTTCCCGATCATGGCGTCGGTGCTCGGGCGCGACGGCTACCTGCCGCGCCAGTTCGGCCGCCGCGGCGACCGCCTCGTCTTCAGCAACGGCGTGCTGTTCCTGGCGACGTCGTCGGTGCTCCTCATCGTCGCGTTCGACGCGAGCGTCACCCGCCTCGTGCAGCTCTACATCCTGGGCGTGTTCCTGTCGTTCACCATCTCGCAGGCCGGCATGGTCAAGCACTGGACCGGTCAGCTGCGCACGGCCCTCGCCTCGGAGCGGCGCCGGATCCTGCGCGACCGCGTCATCAACGCGGTGGGCGCGGCGGTCACCGCGCTGGTGCTCGTGATCGTCGTCCTCACCAAGTTCTCGCACGGTGCGTGGCTGGTGATCATCGCCGTCCCGAGCTTCTACGCCGTGATGATCATGATCCACCGGCACTACCTGCGTCTGGACCACCGGATGGCCCCGGCACCCGGCGGGGTCCGGCTGCCGAGCCGGGTCCACGCGGTGGTGCTCGTGTCGCGGCTGCACGCGCCCGCGATGCAGGCGATCGCGTTCGCTCGCGCCTCGCGGCCCGACCATCTCGAGGCGATCCACGTCATGACCGACCGCAGCGACATCGAGTCGCTGCAGGCGACCTGGGCGGAGCGCGGGATCCCGGTGCCGCTCGTCTGCCTCGAGTCGCCGTACCGCGACCTGACCCAGCCCGTCCTCGACCACGTGCGCGACATCCGCCGCGAGAGCCCCCGAGACATCGTCGCGGTCTACATCCCCGAGTACGTCGTCGAGCACTGGTGGGAGGCGCTGCTGCACAACCAGAGCGCGCTGCGGCTGCGCGTCCGGCTGCGCCAGCTGCCCGGCGTCATCGTCATCTCGGTCCCGCTGCGGATGCACGACGCCGCGGACGAGCGCGCGCTCGAGTCGGCGGTGCGCTGACCGGCCGGGTGACAGGATCGGGGCGTGGCTCCTCGACGTGAGGCCGGCGTACGCCGGACCGGCGTGCGGATCGGCGCGTTCGTCGTCGGCGTCGCCGTCCTCTGGGTCGGAGTCGCCCTCCTCGCGACGACGCGACCCGTCGACCTGACCGCGGTGCTGCTCGTGATGCTGGCGGCGGTGGTCGCGCTCGCGCTCCTCACCGGCCCGGTGCTCGGGGTGCTCGCCGCGCTCGCTGCGGTGGTGCTCGTGAACTGGTACCTGGTGCCGCCGTACGGCACCTTCGAGGTCGCGAGCACCGAGAACGTCGTGGCGCTGGTGGTGTTCCCGCTCGTGGCCGGTGCGAGCGCCGTGCTCATGGAGGTCGGTGCGCGGGCCCGTGCGCGCGCGGCTGCGGCGGGCGAGCGCGCAGCGCTGGTGGCGCGGGTGTCGGAGTCGCCCGGCGGCTCGCTCGAGGAGGTGCGCGTCGCGCTCGACCTCGACGCCCTCTCGCTGCAGGACGACGGCCGGGTGGTGGCGACGACGGGCGACGCCGTCGCGGGTCGCGGCGTCGTCGTCGACGTCGCGGCGCCCGGTGGCTACCGGCTCGTCGGCAGCGGCGTGCCGCGCATCGCCGAGGACCCGGCGTTCCTGTCGTCGCTCGCGACGGCAGCGGTGCGGTCCTACGAGAGCGGCCGGCTCGTGGAGGAGGCGCGTCGTGCCGACGAGCTCGCCGCCGTCGACCGCGCCCGCTCGGCTCTGCTCGCGAGCGTCGGCCACGACCTGCGGACGCCGCTGGCCAGCCTGCGCCTCGCGGTCGACACCCTGCGCGCGCCCGACGTCGCGCTCGACGAGAGCG
>JBGAJT010000170.1:0-7668 GCA_044224785.1 Candidatus Nanopelagicales bacterium
GCTCGTGCTCGACCTTGTGGGCCTCGACCGCGCGCTGGTGGTAGGCCTCGAGGTCGGCGACGAAGTCGGGCTCGACGTAGCCGCGGCCGTCGACCAGCGGTCCCTCGATGCCCTCGATCACCGCGACGACGTCCTCGCCGGACAGCGTCTTGTGCGCCTCGAGCGCGTGCGCGACCGCGAGCACCTCGCGTCGGTTCTCCTTGAGCACGTCGACCGTGCGGTCGTAGAGCTCGCGCAGCTTGCGCTCGACGGCCTCGGCCGTCTCGCCCTCGTAGGGCACGCCCATCGTCACGGTGGTGAGGCCGCCGAAGGAGCGCAGCGTGTCGCCCATCGCGGCACCGAGGATGTGCTGCGACACCAGGCTCGTGGCGGCCTTCATGTCGCCGCCGACGCCGGAGGTGTTGTCGCCGTCGTAGAACATCCGCTCGCCGGCGAGCGAGGCGAGGAAGGTCATGACGTCGACCTCCACCTCGGAGCGCCACTTGAACATCTGCTCCTCGAGCGGCACCGGCGCCACGAACCCACCGACGTCGCCGCGACGTTCGATCGTCGCGGTGTCGATCACGCTGGAGTGCTGCAGGCGGTACATCGTCACCGCGTGGCAGGCCTCGTGCAGAGCGATCGAGTGGCGCTCGCGGTCGACGTGCTGCCCACCGTCGGGCAGGCCGTTCTCCTTGAGCGACTTGGCCTTGATCAGGTCGCGGTACTGCACGGTGTCGCGGCCGTCGCGGATCGCGATGACCAGCGCCTCGTTGACCGCGTCCTTGATCGAGGCACCGGTCGCCTGCGGCCAGATCGTCGCGAGGTTCTCGACCTGCTCCGACGTCACCTCGTGCTTGATCTTGTCGAGGTAGTTGCGAAAGGTGTCGACGCGCCCCTCCTTCGAGGGGTAGCCGACCCGGTAGATCCGGTCGATGCGGCCGGGGCGCAGCAGCGCGGGGTCGAGGGCGTCGGGCATGTTCGTCGCCATCATGTGCAGGATGCGGTACTTCGGCGGCGGCTTGGGCCGCATGCCGAGCGTGCGCCGCAGCACGCGGTTGACGAACCCGCGCGGCTTCTTCAGGCCCGACATCTCGGTGAGCAGCGCCTGCAGCGTGCCCATGCCGCCGCCCATCCCACCGCCGCCGTTGCCGCCCGTCGGGACGAACAGCTGGCGCTGCGCCTCCGCGAAGCGGGTCTCGGCGAGCAGGTTCTGGGTCGACGCCGACACGTAGTGCGTGCCGTTGCAGCTGTGCATGTTCGAGGCCTCGGCCCACGGGACCCGGCCCTCGAGGGCGTCACGACGCGCCGCGCTCACCGCGCCCCCGCGGTTGCCCAGCGTGTCGGCCTCGTCGAAGAAGACGATGACGCCGCCGTAGCGCAGGGACAGCTTGCGCAGCTTGCGGTAGAGGCTCTTGACCTTGAGGACGCCGACGCCGAAGAACATGTTGATGAAGGCGCCCGGGTCGACGAAGACGTAGGGCTTGCCGGTCTCGCCCGCCACGGCCTCGGCCAGCAGCGTCTTGCCGGTGCCGGGCGGGCCCCAGAGCAGGATGCCGCCGGGGACGTAGCCGCCCTTCTCCTCGATCTCCTCGGGGTTCTCGAGGAAGACGACGTTCTCCCGCACGCGCTCGACGACGTGGTCCTGACCCCAGACGTCGGAGAACCGCGTCTTCACGTCGTCCGGGAAGTAGACGTCGACGCCGCCGCGCGAGAGGAAGTAGAAGATCAGCGCGAACTGCGCGACCGCGATGAACAGGTACAGCACCAGCTGCAGGATCATCGGCAGCTGCTGGATGAACCAGGCGGGCACCTGGAACAGCGCGACGATCGGCGGCAGCCCGGAGATCGCAGAGAGCACCATCGCGACGATCGCGAGACCCGCGACCCACTTCACGACGCGCGCGACGCGGTAGCGCGTCCACGCGCTCCAGCGTCCGGTGAACTTCTCGGTCCGCTCGAACGAGCGAACCCAGAGCTGGTGGTAGGACGCGACGTGCTCGGCGAGCAGGAAGTGGATCTGGCGCAGCGCCTCGAGGACCGTCAGCACGAGCAGGATCTGGCCGAAGCCGGTGAGGGCCACCGTGCGCTCGGCCTCGACCGGCGTCATGAGCGGGTTGCTCGCGAGCTGCGCCCAGATGAGCACGAGGAACATCGCGATGAGGAAGACCAGGATCTTCACGCGGTCCCAGAAGACCAGCGGCTTGCGCGTGAGCGTCTCGCTCTCGTCGCGCCGGCCGTGGCTGGGCGACACGACCGGCCCGACGGCGTACTCGGGGAGGCCGGAGGGCTCGCCGTCGGCGGCGGGCAGCTTCTCGTCAGCCACGGGTGTCTCCCTGGATCGTGTACGACGAGGTCACCGAGCGGATCTGGTCGGCGTAGGCGTCGTAGCAGGACGTCGTGCAGCGGACCACCAGGAGGTAGACCGCATCCTTACCGTCGGACAGGTAGGAGGTCTGGTCGATCGTCTCTTCGGGCGCACCTGCCGCCGACCGGTAGGACATCACCAGGTGCACGCCCTCGGCGCCGTCCTGGGTGAGCGCGTCCTCGCGGCGGATCGTGACGGCGGACCCCAGGGTCGACACGGGCAGGACCATGTCGCGCAGCGAGGCGGTGGTCGCCGACTCGCCGCTGTAGAGCGTGCGCAGCGAGGCGTAGACGGTGGGCGCCTCGGGCGCTCCGGTGCCGAGCACGTGGGCGAGGTCCGGTGCTCCGGCGGCGTCGAACGCCTCCTGCCACGCCGTCGAGTCGAGCACCGACTTCATCGTGGCGTCGGAGCCCCAGCCGTTCTCCGCCGCCGTGATGGTGGCCGCCGGGAAGGCGGTCCAGCCGTGCGGCACCGTGAAGTAGACCGAGCCCGCGGGGGCCGTGCCGGGCTTCTGCGCGACGTAGTGGTTCTCGGGCGCTGCGCACCCCACGAGGCCCGCCCCGACGAGGGCGGTGCAGGCCAGAACCAGCACGCCACGGCGCACGCCCCCACCTCCTGCTCGCGCCCGGTCGTCCCGGGATGCGGACCAGTATGCGGGGCGACGGGGCGCCGGGCACGCCCCGGTCGTCCCGATTTCACCCGAAAATTCGGGCGCTCAGGCCCCGCTGGGAGCCTCGGAGACCTCGACCTCGTCGTCCTCGGGCACGGCGTCGACCCCCGCCTCGGCGCGCTGCGCGGCCGTGATGGGCGCCGGAGCGGCCGTGAGCGGGTCGTAGCCGCCGCCCGTCTTGGGGAAGGCGATGACCTCGCGGATCGAGTCGGCGCCCGAGAGCAGGGCCGTGATCCGGTCCCAGCCGAAGGCGATGCCGCCGTGCGGCGGCGGGCCGAACTGGAACGCGTCGAGGAGGAAGCCGAACTTCTCCTGCTGCTGGTCGCGGGTCAGGCCCATCATCTCGAAGACGCGCTGCTGCACCTCGCGCTGGTGGATACGGATCGACCCGCCGCCGATCTCGTTGCCGTTGCACACGATGTCGTAGGCGTACGCCAGGGCTGCGCCCGGGTCCTCCTCGAAGCGGTCGATCCACTCCGGCTTCGGCGAGGTGAACGCGTGGTGCACCGCGGTCCACGAGCCCGCACCGACGGCGACGTCGCCGCTCTCGACCGCCTTCGACGACGGCTCGAACAGCGGGGCGTCGACGATCCAGACGAACGCCCACGCCGACTCGTCGATGAGACCGCAGCGCTTGCCGATCTCGAGGCGCGCCGCACCGAGCAGCGCGCGCGACGGCGAGGTCTCGCCGGCCGCGAAGAAGACGCAGTCGCCCGGCTTCGCGCCGACGCGCTCGGCGAGGCCCGCGCGCTCGGCCTCGGACAGGTTCTTGGCGACCGGTCCGCCGAGCTCGCCGTCGTCCTGCACGAGCACGTACGCCAGGCCGCGGGCACCGCGCTGCTTGGCCCAGTCCTGCCAGGCGTCGAGCTGCTTGCGCGGCTGCGAGGCGCCGCCCGGCATGACGACGGCACCGACGTACGGCGCCTGGAACACGCGGAACGGCGTGTCGACGAAGTAGTCGGTGCACTCGACGAGCTCGTGGCCGAAGCGCAGGTCGGGCTTGTCGTTGCCGAAGCGGGCCATCGACTCGGCGTAGGTCATCCGCGGGATGGGCAGCGCGATCTCGTGGCCGATGAGGTTCCACAGGGCGGTCACGACCGCCTCGGCGACCTCGATGATGTCCTCCTGGTCGACGAAGGACATCTCGATGTCGAGCTGGGTGAACTCGGGCTGCCGGTCGGCGCGGAAGTCCTCGTCGCGGTAGCAGCGCGCGATCTGGAAGTAGCGCTCCATGCCCGCGACCATGAGCAGCTGCTTGAACAGCTGCGGGCTCTGCGGCAGCGCGTACCAGCTGCCGGGACGCAGGCGCGCCGGCACCAGGAAGTCGCGCGCACCCTCGGGGGTGGAGCGGGTGAGGGTCGGCGTCTCGATCTCGACGAAGTCGCGGTCGTAGAGGACGTCGCGCGCCACACGGTTGACCTGGCTGCGCAGGCGGATCGCCGCGCCGGGGGCGGGACGGCGCAGGTCGAGGTAGCGGTGGCGCAGGCGCGCCTCCTCACCGACCTCGACGTGCTCGTCGATCGGGAACGGCAGCGGCGCGGAGACGCTCAGCACCTCGAGGGTCTCGGTGACGACCTCGATCTCGCCGGTGGGCAGGTCGGTGTTCGCGTTGCCCTCGGGGCGCAGCGAGACGGTGCCGACCACCTTCACGCAGAACTCGCTGCGCAGCGGGTGGGCCACCTCGGGGTCGCGGACGACGACCTGGACGACGCCGCTCGCGTCGCGCAGGTCGAGGAAGGCGACACCGCCGTGATCGCGCCGGCGCGCCACCCACCCGGCGAGCGTGACGGTCTGGCCGACGTGCTCGGCACGCAGGCTTCCGGCGACGTGGGTGCGGATCACGGGTGGTTCTCCTCTGTGGTGGTCAGGCGGACCCGGGGTCGCAGGTCCTCCTCGGGCGGCGTCCAGGTCGCGGGATCGGCCGCGACCTGCTCGCCGGAGCGGATGTCCTTCACGGAGCCTCCCGCATCGTCCAGGAACCAGACGAACGGGATTCCGCGACGATCGGCGTAGCGGATCTGCTTGCCGAACTTGTCGGCCTTGGGCGCGACCTCGGTGCTGATGCCCCGGTCGCGCAGCGCGGCGGCGACCGACTCCGAGGTCGACCGACCCGCCTCGTCGTTGACGGCGACCAAGACGCACGTGGGAACCGACCGGGTCGCGGCGACGAGGCCGCGTCCGACCAGCACGCCCATGAGGCGGCTGACGCCGAGCGAGATGCCGACGCCGGGGTAGGTCGTGCGGCCGTCGCTCGCGAGCGCGTCGTAGCGACCGCCGGAGCAGACCGAGCCGAACGACTCGTACCCGACGAGCTGGGTCTCGTAGACGGTTCCCGTGTAGTAGTCGAGCCCGCGCGCGATCTTCAGGTCGGCGACGAGCGCGCCGGGCATCCGCTCGTAGGCGGCGCCGACGACGGCGGCGAGCTGCTCGAGCCCTTCGTCGAGCAGCGGGTGCTCGACGCCGAGGGCGCGGACCTGCTCGACGAACGAGGTGTCCTCCGAGCGGATCGCGGCGAGCGCGAGGCACTTCTGCGCACCTTCGGGCGAGAGGCCGGCCTCCTGCTCGAGCAGCTGGGCGACGGCGGCGGGGCCGATCTTGTCGATCTTGTCGATGGCGCGCAGCGCGGCACCGGCATCGGTGGCTCCCGCGCCGAGGAAGAAGCCCTCGGCGAGCTTGCGGTTGTTCACGAGGATCACCGCGGGCGGGCAGGGCAGCGCGCGGAAGACCTCGGCCATCACGAGGGCGACCTCGACCTCGTGGTGGAACGCGAGCGAGTCGCGACCGACGATGTCGATGTCGGCCTGGGTGAACTCCCGGAACCGGCCCTCCTGCGGCCGCTCGCCGCGCCACGCCTTCTGGACCTGGTAGCGGCGGAACGGGAACTCGAGGTGCCCGGCGTTCTGCAGCACGTAGCGCGCGAACGGCACCGTGAGGTCGAAGTGCAGGGCGAGGCTGTCGGTGTCGTCGTCGGAGGCGTGCAGCCGGCGCACGACGTAGACCTCCTTGTCGATCTCTCCCTTGCGCAGCAGCTGCTCGAGCGGCTCGACCGCGCGCGTCTCGAGCGAGGAGAAGCCGTGCAGCTCGAAGACACGACGGACGGTGTCGAGGATCTCGAGCTCCACGAGGCGCTCGGCCGGGAGCCACTCGGGGAACCCGGAGAGCGGGGCGGGCTTGCTCACGTCACATCCCTCGGCGCGGGGTCGGCGGCGTCGCGATCTGCTCGGCGAGCGCCGTGAGGTAGGGGTTGGTCGCCCGTTCGCGGGCGATGGTGGTGGTGGCACCGTGACCTGGCAGGACGACGGTGGCGTCGTCGAGCGGCAGCACCTTGCTCTCCAGGCTGCGCAGCATCGCGGCGTGGTCTCCACCCGGCAGGTCGGTGCGCCCGATCGAGCCCTCGAACAGGACGTCGCCCGAGAGCAGCAGCGGCGGCACCTCGGCCTCGCCGGCCCGGCGGAACATCACCGATCCCTCGGTGTGGCCGGGTGCGTGGTCGACGGTGAAGGTCAGCCCCGCGACCTCGAGGGAGACCCCGTCGGAGAGCTCGCGCAGGTCGTCGGGCTCCGAGGCGGTCAGGGTGCCCCCGGACAGCTCCTGCAGCGCCTCGTCGGTCGCCGCGTGGATCCGTTCGTAGGCCGCGGCCATCTGCCAGCGGTCGTCGGGGTGCAGGTACGCCGGGATGCCGCGGGCTCCGCAGACCGGCACCACGGACCAGACGTGGTCGATGTGGCCGTGGGTGAGCAGGACGGCGACGGGAGACAGGCGGTGCTCGGCGACCATCTGGTCGATCCCGGGCATCGCGTCCTTGCCGGGGTCGACGATGACGCACTGCTCCCCCGCGCCGCGGGCGACGAGGTAGCAGTTGGTCCCCCACGGACCGGCGGGGAAGCCGACGACGAGCACGGGCGAACGCCTCCTGGGCCGGATCCTTGAGCGCCGGCGGACTCGTCCCCGACCTGCGCAGCCTACCGGCCGACCCGCTGCTCCCCGGACGCGCGTTCGTCCCTAGACTGCCCTCGCGCGGGCGGGGACCGCCCCGACCGGACGGGAGCGTCGTGTCGACCAGCAACAAGCGCCAGCGCGAGCTCGCGCGCCAGAAGTTCGAGCGTCAGCAGCAGCGACGGGTCGAGCGCGAGGCCGCGCGACGCCGGAGCACCCGCATCACGGGCGCCCTCATCGGCCTCGCGATCGTGGCCGTCGCCGTCGGGCTGTTCTGGTACTCCCAGCGCGACTCGGGCTCGTCGTCGGCCAGCCCGAGCCCCAGCCCGACCCCGGTGGTTGCGGGCTGCACGACCGCGCCGACGCCCACCGAGAAGACCCAGACCTGGGCCTCGGTGCCCGCGGGCACCAAGCCCGCCGCGCAGATCACGCTCGCGACCAACTGCGGCAACGTGGTCATCAAGACGCTGCCCGCCAAGGCGCCCAAGACCGTCCAGGCGATGACGTTCCTGACCCAGCAGAACTACTTCACCGACTCCGACTGCTTCCGCCTCACGACCGAGGGGATCTTCGTCTTCCAGTGCGGCAGCTCGTCCAACGACGCCTCGGGCAGCGGCCCCGGCTTCACGGTGCCGGATGAGAACCTGCCCACGAGCAAGGGCCAGGACGGCTACCCGGCCGGCACCGTGGCGATGGCCAACAGCGGGGCGGGCAC
>JBGAJT010000171.1:0-7644 GCA_044224785.1 Candidatus Nanopelagicales bacterium
GGGCATCGTCGCCGGCATCTTCTTCAACCAGGGGCACGTCTGCTGCGCCGGCTCGAGGCTCCTCGTCGAAGAGAGCGTCCACGATCTCGTCGTGCGCAAGCTCCGCGATCGCATGGCGACGTTGCGCCTCGGCGATCCGCTCGACAAGAACACCGACGTTGGCGCCATCAACTCGAAGATGCAGCTCGAGCGCATCAAAGAGCTCGTGGCCGCCGGCGAGGGCGAAGGCGCGGAGCGTTACAGCGCGCCGTGCCCGCTGCCCGCCAAGGGCTTCTGGTTCCCGCCGACGTTCTTCACGGAGGTCGCGCCGGCGCACCGGATCGCCCGGGCGGAAGGTGCGCGGCGGCGGGACGACGGGGCGGCGCTGCGGAGCCGGACGGCGCTGCGGGGGTCGGCGCTGCGCGGGGCCCGGCTGCGCAGGACGTCGCTGGGCGGGACGCCGGGGCGGGGGCGCGATCGTGGTCATCGGGTGGCTGCCGCATCGGGCTGCGCCGCGTCGCTCACGGGCGCGGGGTCGGCCTTCGCCGCGTCGGTGCGCGCCGCGGTGCCGGTGGCGGTCACGGCGTCGGGGGCCGCACCGGTGCGCGGCAGGGCGGGCCGAGAAGCCTTGGCGGGCTTGGGGATCCCGAGGACGGCACCGTCGGCGAGCCGGAGGAAGACCGGCGCCGTCACGGGGACCATGCCGAGCGAGTCGGCGCGTGCCTGCAGCGACTCGGGGGCCTCGGCGCGCGCCACCTCCTGGAGCAGCTGCTGCTCCTGGACCGCGAGCTGGTTCTGGCTCCTGGTCAGCGTGCCGATCTCGAAGGCGCCCTGGGCGAGCGAGGTGTTGAGGACGAGCAGGAGCACCATGCCGCCGACGAGCATCCCGACCACCACGAGGGCGAAGACGCCGTTGCCGGCGACGGCCGGCCTCGGGTCGGGCAGCGCGACGATCTGGGCGCGGCGCCGGGCCGCGGCGCGGGCGGCGGGCCCGCCCGACGACGGGCGGCGGGCTGCTCCCGGGCGGGCGGCGGGCCGGGCGGTGCGGGCCGGGCGGGTCGCGGTGCTCACGCCGCCTCCCGCATCCGCTCGGCGGCCCGGAGCCGGACCGACGCGGCGCGCGGGTTCTCGGCGATCTCCGCCTCGGACGCCTTCTCGGCGCCGCGGGTGATCAGCCGAAGCTCGGGCTCGTGGCCGGCGGGGACGAAAGGCAGGTCCGGCGGAACGTCGGTCGAGGCCCGGGATGTCATGGCGCGCTTGGTGATCCGGTCCTCGAGCGACTGGTAGGACATGACGACGATGCGGCCGCCGACGGTCAGGGCGTCGATGGCCGCGGGCAGCGCGCGCTCGAGAACCTCGAGCTCGGCGTTGACCTCGATGCGCAGCGCCTGGAAGGTCCGCTTCGCGGGGTTGCCGCCGGTGCGCCTCGCCGGTGCCGGGATCGAGGCCCGGATCAGCTCGACGAGGCGCGCGCTGGAGTCGAAGGGCGCCTTGCCGCGCTCGCGCACGACGGCGTCGGCGATGCGACGCGCGAACTTCTCCTCGCCGTACTCGCGCAGCACCCGCGCGAGCTCCGCCGCGGCGTAGGTGTTGAGGACGTCGGCGGCGGTCTGGCCGCGCGTGGGGTCCATGCGCATGTCGAGCGGCGCGTCCTGCGAGTAGGCGAAGCCCCGCTCGGCCTCGTCGAGCTGCATCGACGACACCCCGAGGTCGAACAGCACGCCGTCGACGCGCGGGTGGGCCACCTCGTCGAGCACCCGCGGGAGCTCGTCGTAGACCGCGTGCACGAGCACCGTGCGGCGCTCGAACACCTCGAGGCGGCGGGCGGAGAGGGCGAGGGCGTCGGGGTCGCGGTCGACGCCGACGAGCTGGACCTCGGGGAACCGGCGCAGCAGCGCCTCGCTGTGCCCGCCGAGCCCGAGGGTGGCGTCGACGACGACGGCGCCGGGGCGCTCGAGTGCCGGTGCGAGCAGCGTCAGGCAGCGCTCGAGGAGCACCGGGACGTGCGACGGCGCAGGACGGGTGGTCCCGTCGCGGCGGGTGTCGTCGTCCATGAGCGGTCGTCTCAGCCCAGGCGCGACGCGAGGTCGGAGACCGCGACGAGGAACGCGCCGGCGAGGGCGCAGGAGGCGAGCAGGACGGCGGCCGGCGTGTGCAGCGCCCGACGGGCGCGGAGCACGCGCAGCGCCACGGGATGGGCGGACGACGCGACCACGGGGCCGGTGTGCAGCGTGCTCAACGCCATGGCGACGGTGTCCTCCTCGCCCGGGGGCGCTCGCGGTGGGGGCTCGTCCTGGTGGTGCCGGAACGGGTGGTGCGGTCCTGCTGCGGTGCTGCCGTGCGGTGGATCTCGGTGCGGGGCGCTCTCGTGGGACCAGGTCCCCCGTCCGTCACGCGGGGTGGGTCTGCCTGGCACCGGGGAAGGTGCGCCAGGTAGCCGGTGACGGACCGGAGACCTCGTGCCACGAGCTACGCCTTCGGCACCACCTCGCCGTCCAGGTCGGCGAAGGAGTCCTCGTTGCCGGCCAGGTAGGAGTCCCAGGCCTCGGCGTCCCAGATCTCGATCCGGGTGTCGGCGCCGACGACGACGCAGTCCTTGGTGAGCCCGGCGTACTGGCGCAGCGTCGCCGGGATCACGATCCGGCCCTGGCGGTCGGGGGCGTCGTCGTACGCGCTGGCGAACAGCACGCGGGTGTAGGCGCGGACCTTCTCGCTGGTCTGCGAGCCCGTGCGGAGGTCGGCGGCGTAGGTCTCGAAGGCCGCCTTGGTCCACACCACGAGGCAGCGGTCCTGGCCCTTGGTCATGACCAGGCCGTCGGCGAGGGCGTCGCGGAACTTCGCGGGCAGGATCACCCGGTTCTTCTCGTCGAGGCGAGGACGGTGCGTCCCGAGGAACACTCCCGCTCACCTCCCGATCCGGCCCGACTGCTCTGGTGCGCGCCAACATACTCCACTTTGCCCCACCGTCAACCACCGCATCTCCACCGTTCGCCTGATCCGTGCGTACGGCTTGGATCACGCTCGAACATGAACGGCTATCGCTGCAGGTCAGAGCGGTGGATGACAGTGGAGCATCACCTGCCCCACCAGCCTCAGAGGACCCGGCAGCGGCCGTGCAGCGGGACCGCAGGCGTGCTCCCCGGGCGTGTCGCAGCCCCGGATCCCCGCACGGGACGGGCTGCCGGCGGTCCCGTGGGGCGTCGTGGAGGGCTCGGGTGGGGGGAAGTGGAGGCGTCCTCCCCCACCGGGGAGGTCAGGGGCGTCGGACCGGGCCGCCCGAGCGCGCGTGAGCGCAGCAGGTGGGCCCGGGCGCCGCGCGACGAGGAGCGCCCGTCAGCCGGACCGCCCGTCCCGACGGCGGAGCGTCCGGACGAGGCCCGGCGGGCCACCCCTCCGGCGAGACCGGTGGGTCAGAGGGCGGAGCGCTGGTCGACGTCGGTGAGGGAGTCGACCACCGGCGGCACCGGCCAGTGGTGCACCACCGACGTCCGCAGCACCATGTCCTGTAGGGAGCGGTTCTCCCGGCTGATGGCGCACCAGAACAGCCCGATGGGGAACACGGTGCAGAACACGGCGCGCAGGAACGCCCCGGTCCACCGCATCCGCTTGCCCTTGCGGCCCACGACGCGCAGCCCCATCACACGGTCGCCGATGGTGCGGCCGGTAGAGGTAGAGCACCATGAGCGCGAAGCCGTAGACCAGCGCGACGGCGAGCGGGACCGTGGGCAGCGACCCGGCGCTGCGCGGGTCGACGAGGAAGCGGACGACGACCACGCCGACGTAGCTGCCGAAGACGACCGCGGTGACGATCGCGTAATCGATGCCGCCGGCGATCGCGCGCGACACGACTCCGGCGCGCAGACCCTGCAGCGGTCGCGCCGCGGGCGGGATCGGGTCGGGACGTCGGACGACCGGACGCTCAGCCACGGGTGCCCCCCTCGCCCGCCGCTGGCTCGTCGGCGTCCGCACGTGCACCGGCGTCAGGCTCGTGGTGCGCCTCCTCCGCCTCGGACTGCAGCCGCTGCTCCTGCGCCGTGCGCTCGATGCGCTCGGTGTAGTCGCCCGGCTGCGCGCCGAAGAAGGTGCGGTCCTCCTCGAGCGACGCCTCGGGTGCGGCCGTCTTGCGGGCCTTGCGGCGCAGCAGGATCCGGTCGACGAGGCGGTTCACCAGCTCGTCGCCCTCGACCGCGCGCAGGCGCGTGCCGTCGACGACGGCGCCGGCCACGCCGGTGGTGGAGTCGCGGATGATCTCGGGCAGGTCGACGTCGTCGATGACCTCCTCGGCGATGCCGGCCAGGTCGACGCGGGTGCGCACGAGGTCGTTGAGGTCGATCTGGTCGAGAGCGCCGTTGATGACGCGGCCGAGCTCGACGCGCTTGAGCACGACCTCGGTGAGGTCCATCCGGTCGAGCACCGCGCCCACGATGCGCTCGAGGTCGACGCGCTGCAGCACGAGCTCGGTGAGGTCGATGCGGTCGAGCACCCGCTCGAGGACGGTCGGGATGACGACGTCGAGCGCCTCTCCCCCGGCGACCTCGAGGTCCTCGGAGCCGGCCAGGCGCACCGTGCGGCCGTGGCGGGACAGCGCCTCGATCCAGGCGGCCGGCGTGTAGGGCTCGGGCACCAGCGGCGGGCGCGCGACCAGCGCGGCGGTGTCGCGGGCCAGCGGCGCGAAGGCGCGGGCCAGGGCGACGGTGACGCCGACCACCGGCCGGGCCACGACGATCGTGGCGCCGAGCGCGACGTCGAGCGGCACCTGCACCGCGGCCGGGAGAGCCGGGCGCGCCGGACGCACCACGGGCACGATCGCCTGGTCCCCCTGCTCGGTCACCCGGACATAGTGGCGGATGACCGGGACCCGCGACAGCCGGTCCCGCGCAGCGGACGGTCAGCGGCGGGTCACCCTCCGTGCCGAGCTCGCGTCAGCCCGGTAACAGAGGCGTGAAAGCCACTGTCATTCCACGACTTTCCCTCGATCGAGCGACACGTCTCCCGTAGTCTCCGCTGCAGTCCCCAGCGCGCGGCGCTCGCCGCACCGCGGGTCGGACCGTCCTGACCGACACCTGCAACCGGGGGGTACACCCACCATGCGTGCTCGATCCAGAATCGCCGTCCTCGCGGCCGGGACGCTGGGGCTCTCCGTCGCCCTGGTGAGCACCGGGTCGCTGTCCACCGCCAACGCCAGCGGTCCCACCGCACAGCCGGCGGGCACCCTCACGCTCACCACCCTCACCGGCTCCGCCACCGGCGACGCCTGGTCCTTCGGCAGCACCACGCAGTCCGTGGGTTCGGTGCCGGGCACCTGCACCCTGACGCCCGCCGCGGGTCCGCTGGTGAACCTGACGGCGACCGGCGGCGTCCCCGCGTTCGCGACGCACATGATCGGCGTGAACGGCGCGCCGTTCCCGAACTACCAGTGCGCCAAGATCAACAAGTACTCCGGCTACGCCGGGCAGTCGCTGACCATCGCGCTGAACAACGCGGCGGTCGGCCCGCTCCACGACGCCGAGCTCGGCGCCTTCCTCGCCGCGCGCGCCACCCTCGACATCGAGGTCACCGACAACTCCAAGCTGCAGGCCGACCTGCTCGTCGGCGGCGCCGTCGTCGGGACGACCCAGCTGTGGGCCGACGACAACAAGACGCCGACCACCGTGCCCGCGGGCTCGACGTACTGCCACCTGCCGTACCGGACGTGGATGCGCGACACCTACGGCAGCAAGGACAACTGCACCTGGGCGATCGACAAGGGCGTCAACTTCGACTCCATCCGCCTGACCGCCATCACCGGTTCGTTCTCCGTCGAGGGCGGCGGCGACTGGGGCGCTGCGGCTGCGTCGCACCGCACCACCTTCGACCTGGTGAAGTTCTTCGACGGCACCACGGTCTGCAACCAGGAGATCACCATCGGCGGAGCGGGCGACCTGTCCGGCAGCCTGGTCCCGCTCGAGGTGCCGGGCGCGTCCTGCGAGGGCGGGACGCCCTACACCGTCGACGCGACGCCAGACGGTCTCACCTTCCACAAGCCGGCCACAGCCGACGCCAACGGTCAGTACGCCCTGCAGGTCAACCGGACCTTCCCGGCGGGCACGGCCTTCCCGGCGCCCGGCCTGATCGTCGACTGGGAGGCGGGAGAGGGCGCGCTCGACCTCGCCCTGTGCCCGGCCGGGCTGATCACGGGTGTCGCCCCGTCCGGCCTGCCCTCGGGGATCGACACGGGCGTGCTCGCAGGACTCCCCGACCAGAGCCCGGTGAGCCCCGCCACGAAGCAGTTCGCCTGCATCTACAACCCCAGCACCAGCTACGACACCACCACCGGCGTGCTCAGCACGTCGGACTGGGTCTGGTTCACCGGCGACATCCTCGTCGGCACCAAGCGCTAGGCACCCTGCACCAGGGCAGCGGCCCGGTCCCCCACGGGGGGCCGGGCCGCTGCCACGTCCCGTGCCGATCGTCACTCTGGGCAGCCCCCGATCTACGCACGGTGCCGTGCTGGGCCGACCGTGAGGGCGGTCCGACGCTCGTTCACGGACACGACACAAGAAGGGCCCTCGAACCCCCTCCCCGGCGAGGGTCGCGATGGCTACTGTCATCCCGCAGAACACCGGTACGGCCCGCCGGGGGGCGGGGCGCGGGAACGTCGTCACGACGTCCCCCCAGCAGGCCGACCGTGTCGCGCTAGTCCTGGTACGCGACTCCGCACACCCGCACGGCACCGCGCCGCACGGGGGGACACGTCGTGGAGATGAGGACGTATGCGCACTCGCACATGGGTCGCGGGGGTCGCGGCCGCCGCGGTCGCGGCCACCGTGGGACTGGTCGGCACCAGCCAGGCCGGCGCCGACGGCTACCACCAGCCAGGACCCGGCATCGCCCAGGCGGCCGGTGTCGTCGACCTGACCTCGGTCGTGGCAGGTACCGGGTACTCGACGACCACGGGCTGGACACCGACGGGCGGGTCGCGTGCTGCGGTGGGCACCATCACCGCGCCCAAGGCAGGAAGCAACGCCTGCACCTACGCGAGCACCGTCACCGCCAACGGCGCCACGACCACCACGCAGTGGACCGGCACCGGGACCGCCTTCAAGGACGTGCTGTACCCGGTCGCGGTGTCCGCCGCCAGCAGCACCACGTCGGTCACCGCCTACCCCGGGTACTACGCCACCAAGGCGAGCATCGGCGTGTACGAGGGCGGGTCGAGCAACGGCGCCTGCGGCAGCATCGACTCGTTGGCGAGCCTGAGCTCCACCAAGAACCTCCAGGAGACGCTGGCGCTCAAGGTGGCACCTCCCGGCACCGTGACCGGCGGACGCGTCTCCGAGGCCTACCTCGACCTGAACCTCTCCTCCAGCGCGGTCGTCATCGCCTCGCTCTACCGTGGCACGACCCTGGTCGGGCAGGCGCGGCTCAACAGCGGTGGCACCGAGGGGCTGTCGTTCGCCGGCCTGGACAGCAACATCCAGACCGCGACCTGCAACAACCTCACGAACTCGGGCGCGCAGAGCAACAACGCCAACAACTGCTACTGGCACATCCAGCCGTTGCGGGCCGCGGGCTACACGGGCGGCGGCTACTCCGGCGGCGGCGGACTGCTCGCGGGCAGCGCCTTCACCGGCTTCGACACCCAGTGGGACACGATCAGCCTGACCACCGTCTACGGCGCCACCA
>JBGAJT010000172.1:0-7615 GCA_044224785.1 Candidatus Nanopelagicales bacterium
GTCAGGGGGCCCCGAATCGCCTGCGGGCCTCCGGAGCGGGACGGGAGGGAGACGGGATCGTCACCCGCCGCGAGCGCCCGGAGCGCCGGGGCGGCGGCGATGCCCCGATACGATCGCGGAGGTGACCGACCGACCGGTCGGGACGTCGGACGAGGGAGGCGCGGTGGGTCTGCTCGACCGCTTCGAGCAGCGGCTCGACCGCATGGTCAACGGCGCCTTCGCCCGGGCCTTCAAGGCCGAGGTCCAGCCCGTCGAGATCGCCGCCGCGCTGCAGCGCGAGATGGACGACCGCGCCGCCGTCGTCAGCCGCGGGCGCACGGTCGTCCCCAACGTCTTCAACGTCGAGCTCTCGCCGCACGACCACGAGCGGCTCTCGGTCTACTCCTCCACCCTCACCGAGGAGCTCGCCGGCATGGTCCGCGAGTACGCCGAGGAGCAGCGCTACACCTTCGTCGGCGGCATCGAGGTCGTCCTCGGCCGCGACGACTCGCTGGAGACCGGCCTGTTCCGGGTGCTCAGCGAGGCTCGCGCGGGCGTCGCGTCGACCCCGCAGGGCGGCGTGCGCGTGCCGGCGGCCGCGCCCGAGGGCACCGGCCAGCCGCGGCTGGTCGTCGACGGCACCGCGCACCCGCTCACCCGGGCGGTCTCGCGGATCGGCCGCGGCACCGACGTCGACCTGCGCGTCGACGACCCCGGCGTCTCGCGCCACCACGCCGAGATCCTGCTCGGCCGCGAGGTCGTGCTCCGCGACCTCGGGTCCACCAACGGCACCTACGTCGACGGCGTCCAGGTCGGCGAGGTCGCGCTGCACGACGGTGCGGTGATCCAGGTCGGGGGCACGCGCCTGACGTTCAAGGCGGGGTGATCCCGTGTCCGAGCTCGTCCTCACGCTGCTCCGCCTCGGTTTCCTCCTGCTGCTCTGGTCGCTCGTCGTCATCACCGTGATCGTCCTGCGTCGCGACCTGCGCGCGCCGCGCGACGCCCGCCCGCTCGTCGCCGAGCCGGTGCGCACCGCCAAGCCGGCCAGGACGCCGAAGGCGCCCCGCGGCGAGAAGACGCCCAAGCCCAAGTCCGGCGGACCGCGCAGCCTCGTGGTCGTCGAGGGGCCGCTCACCGGCACCGTGATCCCGCTCGGCGCCGCCGACGTCACCATCGGTCGCGCCCCGAGCTCCACCCTCGTGCTCGACGACGACTACGCGAGCAACGCGCACGCGCGGCTCTCGCTCGTCAACGGCGCCTGGGTGGTGCAGGACCTCGGCTCCACCAACGGCACGTGGATCGACCGTCAGCGCATCACCACCCCGACCCCGCTGTCGGCGGGCCACCAGCTCAAGGTCGGTCGCACCGTCCTCGAGCTGAGGCGGTGACCATGACCCTCGCGCTGCGCTCCGCCGCCCGCTCCGACGTCGGCCTGGTCCGGTCGGGCAACGAGGACTCCGGGTACGCCGGCGACTCCCTGCTCGTCGTCGCCGACGGCATGGGCGGCCACGCCGCGGGCGAGCTCGCCTCCGCGACGGCGATCGCCACGATGTCGGAGACCGAGACCGCGGGCATCGCCGACAACGAGGCGCTCGAGCGGCTGTCCGAGGCGGTCACGATCGCCGCCGAGCGCATCGCCGACCTCGTCGCCGCGCACCCCGAGTGGGCCGGCATGGGCACGACCCTCACCGCGCTCGCCTGGCTCGGCGGCGACCCGGCGCGCGTCGCGGTCCTGCACGTCGGCGACTCGCGGGCCTACCTGCTGCGCGACGGCGAGTTCACCCAGATCACGCGCGACCACACCTACGTGCAGACCCTCATCGACTCCGGCCGGATCAGCCCGGAGGAGGCCGCGGTGCACCCGCGGCGCAACCTGCTCATGCGGGCCATCGACGGCGTGCACACCGCGGAGCCCGACGTCTCGGTGCGCGAGGCGCGCGTGCGCGACCGCTTCCTCGTCTGCAGCGACGGGCTCTCCGGCTACGTGAGCGACGACGACATCCACCGCCTGCTCGAGCTCGCCGACCCCACCGCAGCGGTGACCGCCCTGGTCGACGCCGCGCTCGAGGCCGGCGCACCCGACAACGTCACCTGCGTCGTCGCCGACGTCGTGTCGTCCGAGGAGCACGTCATCACCGAGCCCGTCGTGGTGGGCGCCGCCGGCGAGCCGCGCAACCGCGACCGGCTGCCCGGCATGGCCTTCCCCGTCGACTCCCAGCCCGACGCCCGCCCCGTGCTCACCGTGACGAGCGCGACCGGCAGCGCGAGCGCGTCGGTCGCCGAGATCTACCGCGAGGAGCAGCCCGGCCGCTCGGTCCGGCGCAGCCGCCGCTGGTGGTGGGTCGGCACGGCGCTCATCGCGATCGCCGCGCTGCTCGGCATCTCGCTGTTCGCGCTCTACTCGGCGTCGCAGCGCCAGTACTACGTCGGCGCCGACGCCGGCTACGTCGCGATCTTCCGCGGCCTGCCGGTCAACGTCGGGCCGTTCGACCTGCACAGCGTCGAGGAGCGCACCGACCTCACCGTCGACTCGCTGCCCGACTTCGAGGCGATGCAGGTGCAGAGCACGATCCAGACCGACTCGCTCGGCGCGGCCGAGCAGGTGGTGCAGCGCCTGACCGAGCGGGCCGCGCAGTGCGTGTCGGTGCCCAGCACCCCCGGCTGCCCGGAGGCGACGCCCGGCGTCGGCGGCAGCGAGCCGAGCACCGCGGCGTCGTCGTGAGCCTGGCCGACCCGCTGTCCGCAGCGCCCGCCGTCCCGCGCTACACCCAGCCCACCCGGCGCGTGGCCGAGGCGTGGCTGCTCGCCCTGGCGTGGATCGTCGGCGCCGCGGCCTACCTGCAGGTCGACCTCGCGATCCTCGGCAAGGTCGGCGACGGCACGTGGATGGTGCTGCTCGCGCTCGCCGCGATGCTCCTCGTGCTGCACCTCGGGATCCGGATGCTGGCGACGTACGCCGACCCGATCATCGTGCCCGTCATCGCGACCTTGAACATCCTGGGCCTGGCGATGATCCACCGCCTCGACCTCGCCGACCTGCTGCGCGCGCAGCGCAACGGCAGCGCCCCGCCGACGCCGGACGTCAACACCCAGCTCACCTGGACCGCTCTCGGGATGGTGCTGTTCCTCGTCGTGCTCGCCGTCGTCCGCGACCACCGCACGCTGCAGCGCTACACCTACACCGCGATGTTCGCCGGCATCGTGCTGCTGCTCCTCCCGCTGGCTCCCGGCATCGGCGCGGAGATCAACGGCGCGCGGCTGTGGGTGCGGCTGGGGCAGTACTCCTTCCAGCCCAGCGAGATCGCGAAGATCCTGCTCACGATCTTCTTCGCCGGATACCTCACGGTCACCCGCGACTCGCTCGCGCTGGTGCGCACCAAGGTGATGGGCATCGAGCTGCCGCGCGGCCGCGACCTCGGGCCGCTGCTCGTCGCGTGGTTCGTCTCGCTCGGCGTCCTCATCTTCGAGAAGGACCTCGGCACCTCGCTGCTGTTCTTCGGCCTGTTCGTCTCGTTGCTCTACATCGCGACGCAGCGCCGTTCGTGGCTCGTGCTCGGCGCCGTCCTGTTCATCGCCGGCGCGGTGTTCGCCTACCTCGCGTTCGGGCACGTGCGGCTGCGGGTCGACGTGTGGCTGCACCCGTTCGGCGACGAGGCGAACACGTCGTACCAGATCGCCCAGTCGCTCTACGGCTTCGCGAGCGGCGGCATGTTCGGCTCGGGCCTGGGCCAGGGCTTCCCGCAGCTGGTGCCCTACGCCAAGAGCGACTTCATCGTGTCGGCGTTCGGCGAGGAGATCGGCCTCATCGGGCTGATGGCGCTGCTCGTGCTCTACGGCATCGTCGTCGAGCGCGGCCTGCGCACCGCGGTCGCCTGCCGCGACGTGTTCGGCACGCTGCTCGCCGCCGGCCTCGCGATCTCGATGGCGCTGCAGGTGTTCGTGGTCGTCGGCGGCGTCACGCGGCTGATCCCGCTCACCGGTCTCACGACGCCGTTCCTCGCGCAGGGCGGCTCGAGCCTGGTCGCGAACTGGATCGCGATCGCGCTGCTCATCCGGATCAGCGACGCCGCGCGCCGCCCCGACCTCGAGCTGCCGATGCTCGCCGACGCGCCCACGCAGGTGGTGCAGCGATGATCCGGTCGATCCGACGGCTGTCGTTCGTCGTCCTGCTCATGTTCCTGGCGCTGCTCGCGAACATCACCTACGTGCAGTACTTCCAGGCGGCCGACGTGCGCGCCCGCGCGGGCAACAGCCGGGTGATCTTCGAGGAGTACAGCCGTCAGCGCGGTCCAATCCTGCTCGGATCGACGGCGATCGCGTCGTCGATCCCGACCAACGACCAGCTCAGGTACCTGCGGCAGTACAGCAACGGCCCGCTCTACGCACCGGCCACCGGTTACTACTCGATCGTCTACGGCGCCACGGGGATCGAGCGCACCGAGAACTCCGCGCTCTCCGGCTCCGACGACCGGTTCTTCGTCGACCGGGTGCAGCAGCTGTTCGCCGGTCGCGGCGTCAAGGGCGGCGCGGTGCGCCTCACGCTGAACCCGAAGGCGCAGAAGGCGGCGTACGACGGGCTCGCAGGACGCACCGGTGCGGTCGTCGCCATCGACCCGCGCACCGGCGCGATCCTCGCGCTCGCGTCGTCGCCGTCGTTCGACCCCAACGTGCTGTCGAGCCACAACCCGTCGGCGATCCGCAAGGCGTACGACGCCTACACCGCCGACCCCAAGCAGCCGCTGCTCAACCGGCCGCTCGCGATGACGCTGCCGCCCGGCTCGACCTTCAAGCTCGTCACCGCCGCCGCGGCGCTCGAGTCGGGCAAGTACACGTCGACCACCGTCGTCCCGGGTCCGGCGGCCATCAAGCTCCCCAACAGCAACCGCGAGCTGAAGAACTGGACCGGCTCCGCCTGCGGTCCGAACGACAAGACCACGCTGCAGGACGCGCTGGCCGTCTCGTGCAACACGGCGTTCGCGTCGATCGGCATGGACCTCGGTCAGGACGCGCTGCGCGAGCAGGCCGAGAAGTTCGGCTTCAACAACTCCTTCCAGGTGCCGCTGCGCGCCGCGCAGAGCCGCTTCCCCTCCGACCTCGACCCGGCGCAGACGGCGATGGCGGCGATCGGCCAGTTCGACGTGACCGCGACCGCGCTGCAGATGGCGATGGTCGGCGCCGGCATCGGCGACAACGGCCAGGTGATGAACCCCTACCTGGTCTCCCAGACGCTCTCGCCCGAGCTCGAGGTGCTCTCCAACGCCGAGCCCACCTCGTTCTCGCAGGCGATGTCGCCGGCCAACGCCGCCGAGCTGCTCTCGATGATGGTCAGCGTCGTCGACCAGGGCACCGGGTCGAACGCCAAGATCCCCGGCGTCGTCGTCGGGGGCAAGACCGGTACGGCGCAGACCTCGCCGGGCAAGCCGCCGCACGCCTGGTTCGTGGGCGTGGCCCCGGCCGACGTGCCCGGGCAGGCCCAGGTGGCGGTCGCGGTCGTGCTGCAGAACGGCGGCGGGGCCGCCGAGGTCAGCGGGAACAAGCTCGCCGCGCCGATCGCCAAGGCGGTCATGGAAGCGGTGCTGGGACGATGATGCGCAGTGGCACCCGTCGGGGAGCATCCCGACGAGCTGAGGAGGAACGGTGAGCGACGAGATCCGCCGGCTCGGCGAGCGGTACGAGCTCGGCGACGTGATCGGCCGCGGCGGCATGGCCGAGGTCTTCGAGGGCAAGGACCTGCGCCTGCAGCGACGCGTGGCGGTGAAGATCCTGCGCCCCGACCTCGCGCGCGACCCGAGCTTCCAGGCCCGGTTCCGCCGCGAGGCGCAGAGCGCCGCGTCGCTCAACCACCCGAACATCGTCGCCGTCTACGACACCGGCGAGGACGTCCTCGGCGAGGCCGACGGCACCGGGACCGTCGTCCCCTACATCGTCATGGAGTACGTCGACGGCATGACGCTGCGCCAGCTGCTGGCCAGCGGCCGCCGGCTGCTGCCCGAGCGCGCGCTGGAGATCACGAGCGGCGTCCTGGCCGCCCTCGACTACAGCCACCGCCACGGGATCATCCACCGCGACATCAAGCCCGCCAACGTGATGCTCACCCGCGGCGGCGACGTCAAGGTCATGGACTTCGGCATCGCGCGCGCGATCGCCGACGCCGGCCAGACGATGACCCAGCAGTCCGCGGTGCTCGGCACGGCGCACTACCTCTCGCCGGAGCAGGCGCGCGGCGAGGTCGTCGACAGCCGCAGCGACCTCTACTCCACCGGCTGCCTGCTCTACGAGCTGCTCACCGGGCGCCCGCCGTTCACCGGCGAGTCGCCGGTGTCGATCGCCTACCAGCACGTGAGCGAGACGGCCGTCCCGCCGTCGCAGCTCGACCCGGCCGTGCCGGCCGCCGTCGACAGCATCGTGATGACGGCCCTGGCCAAGGCGCCGGCCGACCGCTACCAGACGGCCGCGGAGTTCCGCGCCGACGTCGACCGCGCGGTCGCGGGCCTGCCCGTCACCGCCGCGATCGCCCCGGCGGTCGTCCCGGCGCAGCCGACCGAGGTGCTCACACCGGTCGCGGTCGCCGCCGAGCCCGCTGCGGCAGCGGGGTCGTCGGGGCGCGGTCCCGCGTTCTGGGTGCTCCTCACCCTCGGCGTCCTCGCCGCCGGGGTCGCCGCCGTGCTCGTCGGGAAGGCGATCTTCGGGGCGCCCGCCGTGGAGCAGGTCACGGTCCCGAACCTCGCCGGTCTCGAGGTGCCGGCGGCCCAGAACGCCCTGATCTCCCAGGGTCTCGTCCTCGGGCAGCAGACCGCGCAGGCCTCCGACACCGTCCCGTCGGGCCGCGTCATCTCCCAGACGCCGCCCGCCGGCGACAGCCTGGCGAAGGGCTCCAAGGTCGACATCACCGTGTCGTCGGGCAAGGACCAGACCAGCGTGCCCAACCTCGTCGGCCTCACGTCGCAGGACCAGGCGCGTGCGGCGCTCGTCGATGCGAGCCTCGTGCTCGGCAAGGTGACGCGGGTCGACTCCGACCAGCCCGCCGGCGCGGTCATCGCGCAGAGCGTGCCGGCCGCGACCCTCGTCGACGCCGGCACCGCGATCGACATCTCGGTGTCCAACGGACAGGTGAAGGTCCCCGACGTCACCGGTGAGAGCGAGGCGCAGGCGCGCAGCGACCTCACCAACGCCGGCTTCGACCCCAACGTGGTCAAGCAGCAGGACGGCTCGGTCAGCCCCGGCACGGTCCTCGCCCAGTCGCCCAAGGGCGGCACGAGCGCGGCCAAGGGCACCCAGGTGACGATCACCGTCGCCACCGCCCCGCCGATCACCCCGACCCCGACCCCGACGCCGACCGCCACCCCCACGAGTACGCCGACGCCGACCCCCACGCCGACGCGGACGCCAACGGCCACGCCGACCGCGACGCGCACCTGGACGCCGACGCCGACCAATACCCCAACGTGGACGCCGACGCCGACGGCGACGCCAACGGCCACGCCGACCGCGACGCGGACACCGACGCCGACGCCGACCAATACCCCAACGTGGACGCCAACGCCGACGAACACGCCGACGCCGACAGTGACGCCCACGCGCACACCGACGCCCACCGCAACGAATACACCGACGGACACGCCGACGCCAACGAATA
>JBGAJT010000173.1:0-7572 GCA_044224785.1 Candidatus Nanopelagicales bacterium
AGAAGGCCGCGGTCTGATCCGCTGACGCCGGGTCCCCGACCCGGCGGTCCCGCTCTCCGTTGAGCGGCGCTCCCGCACCCTCCTCCCAGTACCGTCGTCTAGGGTGCTCGGGTCATGTCGTCGAAGGTCCCCCCCGCCGGTTCCGGCGACTCCGCAGGCACCCGCCGGGGGTCCCGTGCGGGCGTCCCCGACCCCGCCGCCGTCGACCCGGCCGTGCTCGAGCACACCGGCGAGCTCGAGGCGATCCTCGCCCGCGACGACGACCCCGGGCCGTCGCCCCCCGCGCCTGCCAGCCCCGCGGCCGACGCTCCTGCCGAGCCCGTGGACGCTCCCGAGGGCGCTCCGGCGAGCGGCGCCGAGCCGGGGCCCGTGAGCGTCGACGCGGCGGCCGACGCCGACGACGCGGTCGTCGCCGCGCCCGCCGAGCCCGAGCGCGACGCCGACTCCTTCGCGGCCCTGCTCGACGAGCTCGACGACCCCGACGACGACGTCCCGCCGCGCGACCACCACGTCACCGCGGTGCTCGTCGCCCACGACGGCGGTCGTTGGCTGCCCGCGGTGCTGACCGCGCTGTCGCGGTCGACGCGCCGTCCCGAGCGCGTCGTCGCCGTCGACACCGGGTCGCTCGACGACACCCCCGACCTCCTGGCCCGCGCGCAGCGGGCCGGCCTCGTCGACCGCGTGGTCACCGTCGCGCGCGACAGCGGCTTCGGCGCCGCCGTCGCCGCCGGTCTCGCGACCGGCTCCGGCTCGGGCCGTCCGACCGAGGCCGGGGCGCTGCAGTGGGTGTGGCTGCTCCACGACGACTCCGCCCCCGCGCCGACCGCGCTCGAGGAGCTGCTGCGCACGTCGGACCGCAGCCCGAGCGCCGACGTCCTCGGTCCGAAGCTGCGCGGCTGGCGCCACCCCGACGTGCTCGTCGCCGCCGGCGTCACGATGGCCCGCTCCGGCAACCTGGTCACCGGTCTCGAGCGGCACGAGCTCGACCAGGGCCAGCACGACTCGACCACCGACGTCCTGGCTGTCGACAGCGCCGGAATGCTCGTGCAGCGAGCGGTGTGGGACGAGCTCGGCGGGTTCGACCCGGCGCTGCCGCTGTTCCGCGACGACCTCGACTTCTGCTGGCGGGCGCACCGCGCCGGCCACCGCGTGATCGTCGCGACGTCGGCGATCGTGCACCACCGCGAGGCCGCGACCCACGGCCGTCGTCCGGTCGACGCCGGCTCGCCCAAGCACACCGACCGGCCGCACCGCCTCGACCGCGTCGCCGCGATCCACGTCGTCCGCGCGCACGCGACCGGGCTCGCCGGCCCGTTCGCCTCGCTGCGCATGCTGATCGGCTCGCTCGTGCGCGCCCTCGGCCTTCTGCTCGGCAAGGCGCCCGACGCCGCCCGCGACGAGTGGGGCGCGTTCCGCGACGCCGTCCGCGACCGCCGGGGCCTCAGCGCGTCGCGCGCCCGCGTCCGCGCGGCGGGCGAGGCGGTCGGTGCCGTGCCGGAGCGCGACGTGCGCAAGCTCCTCGCGCCGCGCAGCCTCGGCGTCCGCCACGCGATGGACAAGGCCGCCGAGATCCTCGCCGGCGACAGCACCGCCGACGTCCAGCGCTCGGTGCTCGACTCCACCAGCGACGACCCCGACGGCTGGTACGCCGACGACCGCCGGCCCTCGCGCGTGCGGCGCATCCTCACCCGCCCGGCCACGATCCTCGTCCTCGGCCTGGTGCTCGCGTCGCTCGTCGCCGAGCGCACGCTGCTCGGCTCCGGCTACCTGCAGGGCGGCGCGCTGCTGCCGGCGCCCGACGGCGTCGGCGAGCTGTGGGGCAGCTACCTCACCGCCTGGCACGAGGTCGGCACCGGCTCCTCGGCCGACGCGCCCGCGTGGCTCGCGCCGCTGTCCCTGCTCGCGCTGCTCCTGCGCGGCTCCGCGTCGGCGGCCAACGACGTCGTGCTCCTCGCGCTCGTGCCGCTCGCCGGGCTCACCGCCTATCTCGCCACTCGCGGCGTCCTGCGCACCCCGGTCGCGCGCGTCTGGGTCGCAGTCACGTACGCGACGCTGCCGGCCGCGACCGGCGCGATCTCGGGCGGGCGCCTGGGCACCGCTGTCGCGATGGTGCTGCTGCCGTGGCTGGTCCGGTCCGGCGCCCGGCTCGCCGGGCTCGCGGGCCCGAGCACGTGGCGCCGCGCGGCGGGCACGGCCCTGCTGCTCGCGGTGGTCGCCTCGTTCGTCCCGGTGGTCTGGCTGGCGGCCGCGGTCCTCGCCGTCGTCGGCGTCCTCACCGTGGTCCGCGAGCGCGGTGCGCGGCTGCGCGTGCTGGCCGCGGTGCTCGCACCGGTCGCGATGCTCGTGCCGTGGAGCCTGCGCGTCGTGCGCGAGCCGGCGCTGCTCTGGCTCGAGCCCGGCATCGTGGGTCCGACCGACCTGCACCTCACGTCGTACGACGTCCTGCTCATGCGCCCCGGCGGCGTCGGCTCCACCCCGCTGTGGCTCGCCGCCGGTCTGCTGCTCGGCGGTCTCGCCGCGCTCGTCGTGCCGGGCAGCCGTCGGCCGGCGGCGATGGCGTGGGTCGTGGGCCTCGTCGGTCTCGCGCTCGGCCTGGTGCAGCAGGTCATCCGGGTGACGCCGGCCGCGCTCGGCGAGCCGGTGGCGCCGTGGCCCGGCACCGCGACGGCGCTGTGGGGCGGTGCGCTCATCGTCTGCTCGGCGGTGCTCGCCGAGCAGCTGCCGCGGCGCCTCGAGGGTGCGAGCTTCGGCTGGCGCCAGCCTGTCGCCGCGGTGCTGACGGTGCTCCTGCTGCTCGCGCCGCTCGGCGCCCTCGGCCTCTACGTCCTCGGCGTCGACGGGCCGCTGCACCGCTCCGGCCGCGAGGTGCTCCCGGCCTTCGTCGCCGCCGAGATGTCGACGCTCGACCGGCCGCGCACCGTCGTCCTGCAGCGCAGCCTCGGCGACCGCGTCGTCTACGACCTGCTCGCCGCTCCCATCCCGCAGACCGGCGATCTCGACGTCGCGCCCCCGGTCGCGGTCAGCGACGCGCTCGACAAGATCATCGCCCGGGTCGTCGCCGGCCTCGGTGCCGACGAGGTCGACCAGCTCGCGACCCACGGCGTGCGCTACCTCGTGGTCGCCGATGCCGGTCGCCGCGACCCGCTCGTCGCGACGCTCGACGGCCAGCGCGGCCTGCGCCACCTGTCCTCGCGCGACGGGTCGGCGGTCTGGGAGGTCGTCCCCGTCGGGTCGCGCGTGCAGGCCATCGACCCGCCCGCCGGCGACTCCGCGGGCACCGTGCAGGTGCGCCGCGCTGCGGCGGTGCCCGTGACGAGCGCCGACCCGCGCGTCGTGACGGCCGTCGACACCTCGGTGAAGGCGGGCACGACCGGCCGCAGCCTCGTGGTGTCCGAGACGCTCGACAGCCGCTGGCGCTGGACCGCCGACGGCACCGACGTCACGCCCGTCGCGGGCGGCACGGGCGGCAGCGACCCCTCGCTGCAGGTGGCCGGCGTCTCCGGTTCGGCGTTCCCCGTCACCATCGCGTTCGACGGCTCGTCGCGCGCCGGCTGGCTCTGGGCGCAGGCGCTCGTGGTCCTGCTCGTGGTCGTGCTGGCGCTGCCGTCGCGGCGTACCGAGGACGACGAGTCCGACGCCGACTCCGACGTCGCCGACGCCGAGGTCGTCGTCGGTCCCGAGCCCGGCACCACGGCGACGGGCGGGGGCAGCCCCGGTGGGAGCAGCAGCGACGTGACGACGGCCGAGGAGCCGAGCACCGGCGAGGAGCGCGCCGGCGACGGCAGCGGCGAGCTCGAGCCCGAGGAGGTGACGTCATGACCGACGTGCGGTCCGAGCTGCGGCGCCCGCGCGCCCGCCGGGCGGGCGCGATCGCGGCCGGGGCGGTCCTGGTCAGCGCGGCCTCGCTGCTGACCCCCGAGGTCACTGCGGTCGAGACGGCGCCGGTGAAGGAGCCGGTCGCGTCGACCGAGCTGGTCTGCGCCGTCACCACCGGCACGAAGTTCCTCACCTCGACCATCACCGCCGGCGTGGCCCCGCTGCCCAGCGTCACCACAGGGCTCGCCACCCTCGCCGACCTGTCGGTGAAGCAGACGTCGGACCCGCTGCGCATCACCACGCCGGGGCAGTCGGTCACGCGGGTCATCGCGGGCAAGTCCGGTCCGGCGCTGCTCGCGCGGGCCACCGGCTCGTTCGCGCAGGGCCTCGGCGCCGACCAGTACATCCGCTCCGGCCAGGGCGCGATCCGCGGCCTCGCGGCGTCGCCGTGCGCTCGTCCGGTCACCGACGCGTGGGTCGTCGGCGGCGGCTCGACGGTCGGCCGGCTCACGCAGGTGCTGCTCGTCAACGACGACGACCGTCCTGCGCTCGTCGACCTCCTCGTCTACGGCCAGTCCGGACCGATCCCCGCACCGGGCGCCTCGGGCCTGCTGCTCGGCGCCGGGTCGCGCAAGCAGGTGGCGCTCTCGACCCTCGCGCCCAACCAGCCGGTCACGGCCGTGCACGTCGTGGCGCGCTCGGGCCGGGTCGGCGTCGTCGGCCTCGACCAGTCGTCGAAGGGCCTGATCCCCACCGGCGTCATGCTCATGCCGCCGTCCGACGCCGGCACGCGGCTGGTGATCCCGGGGCTCCCCGCGGTCGACGCCGTCTACCTGTTCCTGCTCTCGCCCGAGGTCGACACCACGGCGTCGATCACCTTCCTCACCCCGGACGGGCCGATCACCCCGGAGGGGATCGGGACCGTCCAGCTCGAGGCGGGCAAGGTGCGGCTGCTGCGCGTCGAGCCGCAGATGGCCAAGGCGTCCGCCGGCGTCCTCATCACGTCCGACACCGACGTCGTCGCGGGCGCCGAGGTCCGCGCCGGCGGCTTCACGACGCGGCTGCAGGAGAAGGACGGCTCGGCCCCCGTGCCCGCGCTGAGCACCCCGGGCATCGTCGTCGGCCTCGCCGGCGGCGTCCTCAAGCACTCGGTCTTCCTGTCCGCGCCCGGCAGGGCGGCGACGGTCGGCCTCGCGCTGTACGTCGGCGGCGCCTCGGTCCCGGTGTGGGAGAAGCAGGTCGGCGTGCCGTCCGGAACCCTTGTCGTGGAAGGCATCCCGGTGACGACGACCACGGCGTCGTCGACGCTGGTGGTCACGCCGCTCGGCGGCGGAGCGGTCTACGCCGGCCGCGAGGTGACCGAGAAGGGCAGCCGCGGGCCGATGCTCGCGCTGGCGCCGATCCTGCCGCAGCGCACGACGGCCCTCGTGCCGACCGTGGTCTCGCAGCCGGGCTCGTCGGTGCCCGGAGTCTCGTCGCGCTAGTCCCGGACGCTGGTCGGGGTCGCCCGTCCCGGCCGCTGGTCCCGGCCGCTAGTCCTCGTCGCCGTCGTACGACGGGTCGAGGTCCTCGGGCGCGAGACCGAGCGCGGCACCGAGCTCCTCGGCGACGAGGTCGCGGACGAGGTCGACGCGCGCACGGTGCTCCGGCGTCCGCAGCTCGACCGGACGGCGGTAGACGACGAGCGTCACGGTGCGCGGACCCGGACCGGTCCGGTGCTCGGCGAGCACGACGTCGTCGGACCCGGGCGGCGCCGGGGGAGCGTCGACCACCTCGATGTCGACGGCGTCGAGGTGGCGTCCCCAGCGCGGCTCGGTGCGGTCGACCGCCGCCGCGACCAGGTCGCCGAAGCGGTCCGCGCGGGGGACGGTCGCCGGCGAGGTGGGCGGCGCGAGCGGCCCGCGCAGCCCGCGGCCGTGGCGGTCGCGACGCACCCGGCGGGACATGGCGCCAGCGTAGGACCGGGATGCGCGGCCGGGTGGTGGGTCCGGGGCGGCGGCCGGCGGTGGCCGGCGTGGCGTGCCGGCACCGGCCCGAACCGCCGCGTGACGGACGTGACGGCTGTGCCTGCTGCGACACGGCGCGCCGCTCCCGGGCGACGTCGGTCGCGCGCCGTATCTTCGCCCCTGTGAGCCGTCGCTGTTCCAAGCCCTCCTGCACCCGGGTCGCCGTGGCCACGCTCACCTACGTCTACGCCGACCAGACCGCCGTCCTCGGACCGCTGGCCACCTACGCCGAGCCGCACTGCTACGACCTGTGCGAGCAGCACTCGGTGCGGATGACCGCCCCGCGCGGCTGGGAGGTCGTCCGGCTCGAGACCGACCCCGACGCGCTGCGCCCGAGCAGCGACGACCTCGAGGCCCTCGCCGACGCCGTGCGCGAGGCGGCGAGGCCCCGGCCCGAGCCGGTGCCGATGGCCGTCGAGGTCGGCCGCCGCGGGCACCTGCGGGTGCTGCGCACCGACGTCGACGCCTGACCGTCCGCACCGAATTGGGTGCGCACAGTGATGGATCTCACGCGCAGTGATCGGTGCTGATTACGGGGTAGTCACATCTGTTCCCATCTGTCACTCTGGCCCCACGGATACTTCCCCTGCGCCTGCCCGACCCTCTACTGTCGGCCCGGCACGGACGGTTCGGACGAGGAGGACACCATGGCGCGCAGCCGAGCAGCGGCCGAGCAGGTCCCACTGGGATCGCTCACCCAGCGCGGAGCACGGGGCGGGGCGCTCTGCCTGGTGTGCGAGTCCGACCGCGTCACCCGGATCTCCATGGAGCTCACCGACGGCTCGCAGGTCGACTTCACCCACTGCCTGGACTGCGAGAACCGGTCGTGGCAGGCCGGCGGCGAGGTCCTCTCGGTCGACCACGTCCTCACCAAGGCCCAGCGCACCCGCTAGGGGCGCTCGCCGCCGTGCGCGAGCACGGCCCGCACGACAGATAGGGTCCGTCTCGTGCTGGACGACGCCCTCCTCGACCGCCTGATCAAGGCCTACGACGTACGCGGCGTCGTCCCCGACGACCTGACCCCCGAGATCGCCCGCCTGGTGGGTGCCGCCTTCGTGCGCGTGCTCGGCGTCGCGACGGCCGTTCGCCGAGGGCGCGACCAGCCAGGGCGTCGACGTCGTCGACATCGGCCTGGCCTCGACCGACCAGCTCTACTTCGCCGCCGGCTCCCTCGACCTGCCCGGTGCGATGTTCACGGCCAGCCACAACCCGGCGCAGTACAACGGCATCAAGCTCTGCCGCGCGGGCGCGTCGCCGGTCGGCCAGGAGACCGGTCTGCGCGACATCCGCGACCTCGTGCAGCAGTGGTCGGCTGACGGCATCCCGGCCCACGACGGCCCCGCCGGCACGGTGTCGCAGCGCGACCTGCTCGTCGACTACGCCGCGTTCCTCAACTCCCTCGTGCCCCTCGGCGGCGCGCGGCACCTGTCGGTCGTCGTCGACGCCGGCAACGGCATGGGCGGCCACACCGTCCCCGCCGTGCTGGCCGGGCTGCCGCTCACGATCACGCCGCTCTACTTCGAGCTCGACGGCACGTTCCCGAACCACGAGGCCAACCCGATCGACCCGGAGAACCTGCGCGACCTGCAAGCCGCGGTCGTCGCCGCCGGTGCCGACCTCGGGCTCGCTTTCGACGGCGACGCCGACCGCTGCTTCGTCGTCGACGAGCGCGGCGGGCTGGTCGACCCCTCGACCCTCACCGCGCTGATCGCGGTGCGCGAGCTCGCGAAGTCGCCCGGCTCGCCGATCA
>JBGAJT010000174.1:0-7474 GCA_044224785.1 Candidatus Nanopelagicales bacterium
TGCAGGCATCCTTCTGGGCGCCTGGCGGGTGTCGGAAATGTGCCGTAGGGCGGACGCGCAGTGGTTGCCCGGGCATGACCGGCGTCAAGTTCAACTGGCAGGCAGGACAGACGCAGGTGCATCGGTGCTCGACGACCTCGTCGCCCGCGGGCTGCAGACGCCGGATTTGCTGATCGTCGACGGCGCCGCCGGTCTCGAGGCCCAGATCATGGCCGACGGCATGCTCGTCGGTTTCGTGCCGAAGATCCCGGGCTCGGAGAGCTGGACCACCGAGCAGACCGTCGAGGCGATCGCGACCGCCGTCTACGACTGACGCCGCAGCGGTTCCGCGGGTCCGTCCACAGGACCGGTCCCACCGTGCGCCGTCCACCGCCGGCGTCGTCGGCGTCGGCCGCGGGTCGTGGCCCGCGCCGACGGTCGGGGGCATGACCGCACTCCCTGAGCTCCCCGGCCCTCCCGGCGTCCCCGCCGACGCACCGCGCCTCGTCGTGCGCGGACCCGACTGCCTCCCGGCCGTCGTCCCGCACCTGCTCGGGTTCCACCCCGACGACTCGGTCGTGGTCCTCGGCCTCGAGCCGGGCACCAGCCAGGTCCGCGTCACGCTCCGGATCGACCTGCCGCCCGAGGACGACGACGGCTCCGGCTGGGCCGCCCTCGTCCCCGCCTTCCACCGCGCCGGTGCCCTGGAGGCGCTGCTGGTGGTCTACCCGCCAGCCGGGGCGGATCCGTGGCGCGAGGGCGAGCCGCTCCCGCTCCCGCACCGCGCCGTCGTCGACACGGCCGCCGACCTCCTCGCCGCGGGCGGGGTGCGAGCGCTCGACGCCGTCTGCGTCGTCGACGACCGGATGCGGTCCTACTGGTGCCTCGACCAGGTCTGCTGCCCGCCCGAGGGGCGTGCAGTGCCGGCCAGCGAGCAGCTGCGCATCGATGCCGAGTTCGTGGCCGCGGGCAGCGCGCCGCTGGGCTCCCGTCGCAGCCTGGAGCTCCAGCTCGAACCCCGGCCCGACGACGACGCGTTCCGCGAGGAGGTCGACGACCGCGTCATGGGGCTGCGTCCCGATGTCGCGTCGTACGGCGTCGCCGAGGTCGAGTCGTTCCTGCTGGGGCTCTCGATCCTCGGCGCCGGCACCGACCAGCCCAACCTGCTCGCGACGCTCGTCGCGCAGGCGTCGTCGCTGTGCGAGTGGGTGCGGCCGCGCGACCTGCTGATGCGGGCGCTGAGCGTCGACGCCGACCCCGCGATCCTCCGGACCGCGCGGACGGTGCTGGTCGAGGCGGTGCGCTGCGCGCCGTTCACCGAGGCCGCGCCGGTCGCCTCGTTGCTCGCCGTTTGCGCCTGGCTCTCGGGCGACGGAGCGTCGGCGCGGGTGGCGCTCGACCGCGCGGCCGCCGCCGACCCGACGTACTCGCTGGCGACGCTGCTGACCGCAGCGCTCGACTCCGGGCTGCCGCCCTGGTCGTGGGCGTCGATGATGGCCGACCTCACCGTGGACCGGATCCTCACGACCGGCGACGGTCGACCGCGGTCGGTCCCGCCCGAGGACGTGCTGGCAGGCCTGGGCGCCCCCGGCTGGGAGCCCGACGACGCCGACGGTCTGGACGCCCTCGACGACCTCGTGGACCTCCTCGACGACGACGAGACCTGGGACGGCTGCACCGATCCGAGGTGCGCGGCGTGCGCGTGCGCCCGCGGGACCGAGGGCGGTCCCGGGCAGGCGGTGTGACGCACGGGGCGCCTGTGGGGGAGCACCCTCCACCCCAGGTCCGGGCTTCCTCCACAGGCGCTCACCGGGTCTGGCCGCGCCCCGCACCCGCTGCCTACCGTCGTCGGGTGCCCCGTCTCCCGCGCCCGCTCGCCCTCGTGCTCGCCCTGCTCGTCGGGGTCGTGGGCGTCGTGGTCGCGGCGCCGTCGGCGAGCTCCTCGACCGCTCGGCCCGCGGGCGTCGTGGTCAGCCCCGATCCGGCGCACGACCTCTACGTCGGCACCGGTGGCCTCGTCGTCCCCGCCCGCGACTGGCGCAGCGGCGGCGGCCGGGCCGAGACCGCGGCGTGCGGCGAGTGCCGCTGGCGGGTCTCGCGGCTGTGCACGAAGGACGAGGCGGCGGCCGGCGGCTGCCCGAGGATCCGCACCGGGTGCCCGATCGGCACCATCCCGGTCCGCATCTGGCTGCTGCGGCCGGGCCAGGACTGGGCCGTGGTCGGCGAGGCCTGCCAGGGCGGCACCCCGCCGGTCACCGTCGCCGACGTCGGATCCGCCGTCCGCGACCGCGCCGAGGCAGTGCTGCCGCCGCTGCGGGCGGCCGTGCAGCCGGCGTCGGGGACGCTCGTCGGCGTCCCGGCGGTCTTCACGTCCGGCCAGCCCGCGGCCGGGATCCGCGGCGCCGACCTCTCCGTCCTCGGCCTGGCAGTGTCGCTCGACGCCAGGGCCCGGTGGCACTGGTCCTACGGCGACGGCGCGCAGGCCTGGGCGACGGTGCCGGGCGGGCGATGGCCCGACCTGTCGGTGAGCCACTCCTACCGGCGCGCCGGATCGCTAACGGTGGCCGTCGATGCAGTCTGGCGCGGCGAGTTCACGGTCGAGGGCCTGGGTCCCTTCGCGGTGCCCGGAGACCCGTTGGTGCAGAACCGGACCCTGCCGGTGGTCGTCCGCGAGGCGCGGGCGCACCTGGTCGGCTGAGCCCGACCGTCGCTGCGACCAGCGTCTGGCGGGAACCTGCGTCAGAAGGGGCGGGACGACGCGCGACCGACGAGCGTCCCGCGGCCGTACGTCGCCCCGAGCGCGAGCGCCGTGTCGAGCGCGGCCTGCGTGTCGACGCCGAGGGCCATCACGCTCGCCCCGACCTCCTGCGCCGTCTCGATCCACGACGCCGTCCGCGCGTCGGTCGCCCGGCCCGGGACGGACAGGTCGACCTGCACGTACGCCGGCCGCAGCCGGTCGGCGAGCCGCTGGGCCTGGGGGAGGGCCGGGGTGCCGACGAGGTCGGCGTAGACCAGGTGCCAGCCCCACGAGCCCATCTCGTCGGCGGCGGCGAGCAGGCGCGCCTCGTCGGCGAAGCCGTCGTCGTGCAGCTCCGCGCAGACCGTCAGCGCTCGTCGGCCGCGCAGGACCGAGACCGCGAGCCGCGGGGGGCACGGCGCACCGAACGTCTCGGGCTCCGGCGTCAGGTGCAGCTCGCCCACGAGCCCGGCGTCGACCGCGACGTCGAAGGTGTGCGCCCGGAAGGCCCAGTCGAGCCGCTCGACCAGGCCGACGGACGCAGCCTGCTCCAGCAGCGTGAGGGTGTCGGCGATGCCGCTGCCGGCGGTGCCGCGGCCGGTCGCCTTCCAGCCCAGCAGCGGTGCCAGGCCCGGCGCGGTGGCCTCCAGCCGCCGGATCGGCGTGAAGTCGGGCCCGAGCAGGGAGGGGTCGGCGATGAGCGCCTCGACCTGGGAGCGCGTGCGCCGGGTCCGATCGAGGTCCGCGGACAGGGCGTCAGGCGGACGCGGCGCGGCGAGGCTCACACCAACTCGCATCGGCAGCATCCCGTGCGTCTTGAGCCAGAGCCCCCCGTCAGGCGCTAGGTTCCCCTCCGGGGCGACGCCGGTCGTCCCGGACGCGCGACTCCTGGAGGATCCATGGGGGCCATCGGCAGCCCGATCGTGGTCGGCTACGTCGACACGCCGGAGGGCGACGCCGCTCTCGACCGGGCGATCCTCGAGGCCGGTCAGCGGGGCGCCCGTCTCGTCGTGATCAGCTCGCACAAGGGCGGTTCCAGCCTCGACAAGACCGAGGCCGCGGAGATCACCGAGTCGCTGGAGAACGTGCGCGACCGCCTCGCCGGCTCCGGCGTCGAGCACGAGATCCGCCAGCTCGTCCGCGGCTCCGACCCGTCCGACGACCTCATCGCCGTCGCCGAGGAGGTCGACGCCGACCTCATCGTCATCGGTCTGCGCCGTCGCACCCCGGTCGGCAAGCTGATCATGGGCAGCAACGCCCAGCAGGTGCTGCTCGACGCCGGCTGCCCGGTCCTCGCCGTCAAGGCCTGACGCCCGGTCGACCCACCGCCGGCACGACGCCGGCGGTGGTCGACGATGCAGCTCGGCATGGACCCACCTCGGGCGTGGCGCGCTCCCGAGGGTTAGCGTGGCGACGTGGCCACCTCGACCGCGGCGACCGCTCGGCCCGCACTCCACCTGTGCTTCGACGTCCACGGCGACGCGCTCCTCGAGCGCGACCCCTTCGCCCTGCTCGTAGGGATGCTGCTCGACCAGCAGATGCCCATGGAACGGGCGTTCCTCGGTCCCTGGAAGCTCGCCGAGCGGATGGGCACCCCGCAGCGGCTCGAGCCCGCGCGCATCGCGGCGTACGACCCGCAGGAGTTCGCAGCCCTGGCCGCCCGGACGCCGGCCGTGCACCGGTTCCCGGGCTCCATGGCCACCCGGATCCAGGCGCTGGCCGGCCACATCGTGACCGAGTACGCCGGTGACGCAGGCGCCGTGTGGCGGGCGGTGCCGACCGGCGAGGCGCTGCACCACCGACTGCTCGCCCTGCCCGGCTACGGCGAGCAGAAGGCGCGGATCCTCGCGGCACTGCTCGGCAAGCAGCTCGGGGTGCGCCCGCGCGGCTGGCGCGAGGCCTGCGCGCCCTACGGCGACGAGGGATCGCGACGGTCGGTCGCCGACGTCGTCGACAACGAGACCCTCCTCGAGGTGCGCCGGTTCAAGCAGGCCGCCAAGGCCCGCACCACCTGACGCGCGCCGACCCGGCGGCGTGACCTCGCCCACCTCCGACCGGCGCGCGCGTGCCGGGTTCGGGGGAATGCCGACGCCGTGCGACACTGTTGCACCGGTCCGCCCCTTGCGCACCGCCTCACCTCGCACGCCTCGGTGACAGCGGAGCGCGCCCGTTCCATCTGCGAGAGGTTCGTTCGTGCCGTCGAAGTCGACCAAGGCCACCACCTCGAAGAGCGCTCCCGCCACGAAGGCCGCGCCCGCCAAGACCGCCGCGAAGGCGCCCGCCAAGACCGCAGCCAAGGCTCCGGCCAAGACCGCAGCCAAGGCTCCCGCGAAGGCGGCCCCCGCCAAGACCGCGGCCAAGGCTCCCGCGAAGGCCGCTCCCGCGAAGGCCGCTCCGGCCAAGGCTGCGAAGACCGCTCCCGCCACGAGCGCGCCCGCGAAGGCCGCCCCGGCCAAGACCGCTGCCAAGGCTCCCGCCAAGACCGCGACCAAGACGGCCGTCAAGGCCGCCGCCCCGGCGAAGACCGCCGCCAAGGCGCCGGCCGAGAAGAAGGCCCCGGCCAAGAAGGCCGCCCCGGCCAAGGCTGCGAAGTCGGCCAAGGGCGCAGCGGTCGAGGGCGAGGAGCTCGTCGAGGTGGTGCCCGTCCTCGACGGCGACCTCGAGGTCGTGGAGCTCGAGGACGCGGAGGTCGCCGACGCCGACCCCGCCGACCTCGTCGAGGCCGAGAAGCTCGAGCACGAGCTCGAGGTCGAGATCGAGCACGACCTCGCGGAGGTCGCCGGCGAGGGCGCCGAGGCGGAGAAGAAGGAGGACGAGGAGTCCGAGACCTTCGTCATCTCCGACGTCGACGACACCGACGAGCCGGTCCAGACCGTCACCGTCGCGGGCGCCACCGCCGACCCGGTGAAGGACTACCTCAAGCAGATCGGCAAGGTCCCGCTGCTCAACGCCGAGCAGGAGGTCGAGCTCGCGAAGCGCATCGAGGCGGGCCTGTTCGCCGAGGAGAAGCTCAACGCCGGCATCAAGCTCTCCAAGGAGCAGCGCGGCGACCTCGAGTGGATCGCCGAGGACGGCCGTCGCGCGAAGAACCACCTGCTCGAGGCGAACCTGCGCCTCGTCGTCTCCCTCGCGAAGCGCTACACCGGTCGCGGCATGCTGTTCCTGGACCTGATCCAGGAGGGCAACCTCGGTCTGATCCGCGCGGTCGAGAAGTTCGACTACACCAAGGGCTACAAGTTCTCGACGTACGCGACGTGGTGGATCCGCCAGGCGATCACCCGCGCGATGGCCGACCAGGCCCGCACCATCCGCATCCCGGTGCACATGGTCGAGGTCATCAACAAGCTCGCGCGCGTGCAGCGCCAGATGCTCCAGGACCTGGGCCGCGAGCCCACCCCGGAGGAGCTGGCCAAGGAGCTCGACATGACGCCCGAGAAGGTCGTCGAGGTCCAGAAGTACGGCCGTGAGCCCATCTCGCTGCACACCCCGCTCGGCGAGGACGGCGACAGCGAGTTCGGCGACCTCATCGAGGACTCCGAGGCGATCGTCCCGGCCGACGCCGTGTCGTTCACCCTGCTGCAGGAGCAGCTCGACTCGGTGCTCGACACCCTGTCCGAGCGCGAGGCCGGCGTGGTGAAGATGCGCTTCGGCCTCACCGACGGCCAGCCCAAGACCCTCGACGAGATCGGCAAGGTCTACGGCGTCACGCGCGAGCGCATCCGCCAGATCGAGTCCAAGACCATGTCGAAGCTGCGTCATCCCAGCCGCTCGCAGGTCCTCCGCGACTATCTGGACTGACCGCACGACGCACGACGAAGGGCCCGCTGCAGAGCAGCGGGCCCTTCGTCATGTCCGACGCGGCCCTGCGCAGCGGCGGGAACGTGAGCGAGACGTGAACCGGCCCGGCTCAGGACCCGCCCCGTCGTCCGTCGACAGCAGAGAGGTGGATGGTCGTCGACCTCGGTGGTCCGGCGCCCGCGGTCGCTCGTCGAGAGGAGCCGCGCGATGCGTCGGTCTGCACCGGCGGTGCTCACGGTGCTCGGTCTGCTGCTCTGGTCCGGCGCGGTCGACGTCGCGCCGGCGACCGCCGCCACCAGCGTGCCGGCTGCGACGCTGCTGTCGCGGCTCGTGGTCGCGCCCGAGTCCGGGGCGACCAGCTACGTCCGGACCCGGTTCGCCTACCCCGTCGACGCCGACCACGACTGTCAGAGCACGCGCGCCGAGGTGCTCATCCAGGAGAGCAGCCGCACGGTGGCCTTCTCCTCGAGGTCGCACTGCGTCGTCGCGAAGGGTCGCTGGACGTCGTACTACGACGGCGTCACGGTCACCACGGCGAGCGCGCTGCAGATCGACCATCTCGTCCCGCTCGAGCAGGCGTGGGTGTCCGGCGCGAGGACGTGGACGGCGGCGCAGCGCACGAGCTACGCGAACGACCTCGCGTTCGGGCCGGGGCTCGTGGCGGTGACGGCGCGGCTCAACATGTCCAAGGGCGCCCGCGACCCGGCGCGCTGGTTGCCGCCGAAGGCCGCAGCGCGGTGCCTGTACGCCCTGCAGTGGGTCGAGGTGAAGTACCGCTGGGCGCTGACGATCGACGCCGCCGAGCGCGCCGCGCTCGCGCGCATCCTGCGGGGCACGTGCGGCGCGCAGCGGGTCGCCGTGCCGACGCGCATGATCACCGGCACCGCAGCGACGCCGGGTGGCTCGACCCCGACGCCCACCCCGACGCCCACCCCGACTGCGACACCGACCCCGAGCCCG
>JBGAJT010000175.1:0-7465 GCA_044224785.1 Candidatus Nanopelagicales bacterium
CACCACGACCCACGCCCCGCCCGATGCGAGCAGCGCGCGACACACCGCCATCCCCACGACGATGACCGCCAAGGTGGCGAGGATGAGGCGGTCGCGGCGGAAGCGGTCGGCGATGCGCGCGTACAGGTACGCCGGCAGCGGCACCATCACGTCGTGGCGCCTCGCGGCCGACGGCACGTCGCAGATCGCGGCACCGGTCGCGGGCAGCGCGTCGGGCGGCCTCATCGACGTCGCGGCCAGCCGCGGCGGGCGCTACCTCTACGCGCTCAACGCGGTCGCCGGCACGGTCAGCGTGTTCGGCAACGACAGGGACGGCGGGCTGACCCCGCTGGGCTCGGTCTCGGGCCTGCCCACGATCGACGCGGGCGGCGGCCCGGAGGGCATCGTCGCGCGCTGACCGCACCACGGAGTCCGGGCGTCCGCTGCTGCAGCGGGCGCCCGGACGCACGTCCGGCCGCGGGACCGGATCGCGACGAGGACCGGCGTCGCCCTCGGACGTGGGAGACTGAGGGCCTCATGACCGACCTGGAGATGCCCACGCCGCCCAAGCCCGGCGAGCTGACGTTCACGGCGCCGCGGCGCGGGAAGCCGCCGCGCCACCTGGCCGACCTCACCGCGGCCCAGCGCCGTGAAGCCGTCGCGGAGCACGGGATCCCGGCGTTCCGGGCCGACCAGGTCTCGCGCCACTACTTCGCCCGCCTCGACGCCGATCCGTCGTCGTGGAGCGACGTGCCCGCGGCGCAGCGCGAGGAGCTCGCACGCCTGCTGTCGCCGTCGCTCATGACACCTCTGCGCGAGCTGACCGCCGACAAGGGCACCACGCGCAAGACCTTGTGGCGGCTGCACGACGGCGCCCTGGTCGAGAGCGTTCTCATGCGCTACCCGGACCGCGTCACGATGTGCGTGTCGAGCCAGGCGGGCTGCGGCATGAACTGCCCGTTCTGCGCGACCGGCCAGTCGGGTCTGACCCGCAACATGAGCACCGCCGAGATCGTCGAGCAGGTCGTGGCCGGAGCGCGGCAGCTCGCTGCCGGCGACGTGCCCGGCGGACCCGGCCGCGTCTCGAACGTCGTGTTCATGGGCATGGGCGAGCCGCTCGCCAACTACAAGGCCGTCGTCGGCGCGTTGCACCGGCTCACCGACAAGAGCCCCGAGGGTCTCGGCATGTCGGCGCGCGGCATCACCGTGTCGACGGTGGGTCTCGTGCCGCGCATCAAGGAGCTCGCCGCCGAGGGGCTGCCGGTCACGCTCGCCGTGTCGCTGCACGCGCCCGACGACGAGCTGCGCGACACGCTCGTCCCGGTCAACACGCGCTGGAAGATCGCCGAGGTGCTCGACGCCGCCTGGCAGTACGCCTCGGCCACCCGGCGCCGCGTCTCCATCGAGTACGCGCTCATCAAGGACGTCAACGACCAGGCCTGGCGCGCCGACCTGCTGGCCAAGCGGCTGCGCGGCAAGCTCGTCCACGTCAACCTCATCCCGCTCAACCCCACGCCGGGGTCGAAGTGGACGGCGTCGCGCCGCGAGGACGAGCGCGAGTTCGTCCGGCGCCTCGAGGCCGGCGGGGTCGCGGTCACCGTGCGCGACACCCGCGGCCGCGAGATCGACGGCGCCTGCGGCCAGCTCGCCGCCGCCGAGTAGCGCCGTCCGGCCCTCGTCTCCGACGCTCGGGCGCAGGTCACACCGTCCGCCGCTGCCTTCCGACGTACGGCTTCCCTAGGCTGGCGGGCGAGCCGCACGCGCCCTCCGGGAGGTCCCATGCCCACGACCGGTCCGTACGCCGACGCCCACGCCCGCAGCCTCGCGGACCCGGACGGCTTCTGGGGCGAGGCCGCGGCCGCGGTCGACTGGGACGTCGTACCTCCGAAGGTGCTCGACGGCTCCGACGCGCCGTACTACCGCTGGTTCACCGGCGGTCGGCTCAACACCTGCCACAACGCGCTCGACCGCCACGTCGACGCCGGGCACGGCGACCGGCTCGCGCTGGTCTACGACAGCCCCGTCACGGGCACGGTCGAGCGGTTCACCTACGCCGAGCTCCGCGACGCCGTCGCCCGGTTCGCCGGCGCGCTGCGCGGCCTCGGCGTCGAGCGGGGCGACCGCGTCGTCATCTACCTGCCGATGGTCCCCGAGGCCGTGATCGCGATGCTCGCGACCGCACGTCTCGGCGCCGTGCACTCGGTGGTGTTCGGCGGCTTCGCGCCGCACGAGCTCGCGCTGCGCATCGACGACGCGACGCCGAAGGTCGTGGTGTCGGCGTCGTGCGGCATCGAGCCCGGGCGCGTCGTCGAGTACAAGCCGATGCTCGACAAGGCGATCGAGGCCTCGACGCACAAGCCCGTAGCCACCGTCGTGCTGCAGCGCCCGCAGGCGGTCGCGGCGATGGGGGAGATCGACCACGACTGGGACGAGCTCATGGCCGCGGCCGAGCCCGCCGAGTGCGTGATGGTCGACGCGACCGACCCGCTCTACATCCTGTACACGTCGGGCACGACGGGTAAGCCCAAGGGCATCGTGCGCGACAACGGCGGTCACGCCGTGGCGCTCACCTGGACGATGGCCAACGTCTACGACGTCGGTCCCGGGGAGGTCTTCTGGGCCGCGAGCGATGTCGGCTGGGTCGTCGGCCACTCCTACATCGTCTACGCGCCGCTGCTCGTCGGTGCGACGACGGTGCTCTACGAGGGCAAGCCGGTCGGAACGCCTGATGCCAGTGCGTTCTGGCGCGTCGTCGCCGACCACGGCGTGAAGGCGCTGTTCACCGCGCCGACCGCGATCCGCGCCATCAAGAAGGAGGACCCGGAGGCGGCGCTGCGCGCGGGCCACGACCTCTCGGGCCTGCGCACGCTGTTCCTCGCGGGCGAGCGCCTCGACCCCGACACCTACCACTGGGCCAGCGACATCCTGGGCATCCCTGTCATCGACAACTGGTGGCAGACCGAGACCGGCTGGCCGATCGCGGCGAACCCGCGCGGCCTCGAGCCGATGCCGGTGAAGCCGGGCTCGCCGACCGTGCCGATGCCCGGCTACGACGTCCAGGTGCTCGACGAGCGCGGCGCCCCGGTCGAGCCTGGCAACGACGGCAACATCGCGATCAGGCTGCCGCTGCCGCCGGGCACCCTGCCGACGCTGTGGCAGGACGACAAGCGCTACGTCGACTCCTACCTCGCCGTGTTCCCGGGCTACTACGCCACCGGCGACGGCGGTCAGATCGACGCCGACGGCTACGTCTACGTCATGGGCCGGACCGACGACGTCATCAACGTCGCCGGGCACCGGCTCTCGACCGGCTCGATGGAAGCGGTGGTGGCGTCGCACCCCGCGGTGGCGGAGTGCGCCGTCATCGGCGTCCACGACGCGCTCAAGGGCCAGATCCCGCGCGCGTTCGTCGTCCTCAAGAGCGGCGCCGACATCGACCCCGCGACGCTGCAGGCCGAGGTCGTGAGGTCCGTGCGCGACGAGATCGGGCCGGTGGCGGCGCTCAAGAGCGTGGTCGTCGTCCCGGCGCTGCCCAAGACCCGCAGCGGCAAGATCCTGCGCCGCACGATGCGCGGCATCGCCGACGGGCGCCCCGAGGCGCCGCCGAGCACCATCGACGACATCTCCGTCCTCGACGTCCTGCGCCCCCTCCTCGAGGCCTCGGACTAGCCGAACGGGCCGTCGATGCGTGATGACCGGGCCTTCTAGGGTGCGCTCATGACGCGTCGACGGCCGGTCGAGCGGCGACGACCGGTCTAGCATCGGGTCCATGCAGGGGTTCTGCGCGAGGCGGGTCCGGCTCCCCGGGTACGCCTGCTGCGACGAGGAGTGCGCTGCGGCCTGACCGCCCTCGCCCGTCGCTCCCACCTGCCCGGAGACCCTCATGCGCTCGTCGTCGTCCCGTCGTGCCCCGACGGTCCTGCTCGTGGGTGCCGCCGCCTCGTGGGGGCTCGGCACCGTGCTCAGCAAGTACGCGCTGCAGGGCTTCTCGCCCGCGGCGCTGCTGCCGCTGCAGCTCGTCGTGAGCGCCTTCGTGCTCGGCATCGCCCTGCTCGTCACGGGGGAGCGCCCGACGGCGGTGCAGCGCCCGCTCCGCGTGGCGGGCCTCGGCGTGCTGAACCCGGGCGTCGCGTATGCGCTGGGGCTGGTCGGCCTGGCCCGGATCGACGCGTCGACGTCGGTCGTCATCTGGGCGACCGAGCCCGTGCTCATCGTGGTGCTCGCGGCACTGGTGCTCCGCGAGCGGTTGTCGGTCGCGGCGGTGGGGTGCCTGCTCGCGGCGATGGCGGGCATCGCGCTCATCGTGGGCGCCCCGTCGTCCGGCGCTGCGCTCGGCGGCGTGCTCCTGACCTTCGCCGCGGTCGTCTCGTGCGCGGTCTACTCGATCCTCGTACGCGCGATGCACCTCGTCGACGGGACGCTCCCGGTCGTGTGGCTGCAGCAGGTCGCGGCCCTGTCCTTCGCGCTGCTCGTCTACTTGGTCGCCGTCGGTGCCGATGGGAGCGGATCCTCTGCGCCGACGCCGGGGGAGGCGCTCGCCGCGGCCCTGGGCGGCATGGTCTACTACGGCCTCGCGTTCTGGCTGTACGTCGCGGGGCTGCGGCGCACCCTCGCCTCGCGCGCCGGCATGTACCTGACGCTGATCCCGGTGTTCGGCCTCGCCTTCAGTGCGGTGCTGCTCGGCGAGCGGTTCACGGCGGTGCAGGCCGCCGGTGCGGTGGTGGTCCTCGCCGCGATGCTGACGCTGTCCGTCACCGAGGCCCGGGTCTCCGCCGCCGTGCCGGAGGCGACGACGACCTGAGCGGTCAGGCGCGCTTGAGGGCGGCGGTGACCGCGGTGACGGAGTTGTCGCGGTGCTCGTGCTGGGCGCGCACGGCTGCCGCGGCATCGCCCGAGCGGAGCGCGACGAGCAGCGCCTTGTGCTCGTGCTTCACGCGCTGGCGGTTGGTGACGCCGGAGAAGTAGACCGAGCGGTAGACGTCGGTCGCGTCCCAGAGCTGGCGCAGGGTGCGCGACAGGCGCGGCATACCGGCGGCGTCGAACAGCAGGAAGTGGAAGCGGCGGTTGGCGTCGGTCATCGCGGTGACGTCGCCGGCGCGGCCCGCGGCGTCGACGTCGGACGAGGCGGCGGCGAGCGCGTCGAGGTCGGCGGCGGTGAGCCGGGGGACGGCCACGCGGATCGCCTCGGCCTCGAGGATCTCGCGCAGCCGGTAGACCTCGACGAGGTCGTCGACCGAGAGCTCGGCGACGACGTAGCCCTTGTGCGGCTCGTGCACCACCGCGCCCTCGCCCTCGAGCACCTTGAGCGCCTCGCGCACCGGCACGCGCGAGACCCCGAGGGTCTCGGCCAGCGCCTCCTGGCGCAGCGGCTCGCCCGGTGCGAGCTCGCCCGTCACCAGCATCCGGCGGAGCTCGCTGAGCACCGCCTCCTGCGCGGTCTTGGGCCGCACGAAGGTCATCAGCCCTCCAGCGGCGGCGAGCCGACGCGGTACGCCGGGGGAGTGGCCGACATGCGCAGCGGGTTGGCGACCTGCGGCACCGGTGAGCCGGGCACCTCGACGACGGGCGAGAGGTCGAGCGACGTCGCGAGCGCGAACGCGTCGTCGAGGCCATTGATCGGTCCGCACGGGACGCCCGAGGCGGTGAGGTCGCGCGCCCAGCGGTCGGCGCCGTCGGCCGCGAGCGCCTGCTCGAGCAGCCCGCGCACCTCGGCGCGGTGCGCGACGCGGGCCGGGTTGGTGGCGAACCGGTCGTCGTCGGCGGCCTCGGCGATGCCGAGCACCGTGACCAGCGAGCGGAACTGGCGGTCGTTGCCGACCGCGAGCACGAGCGGCTTGTCGGCGGTCGCGTAGACGGCGTAGGGCACGATCGACGGGTGGTCGTTGCCGAGGATGCCCGGCACGACACCGCCGGCGACGTACGCCGAGCTCTGGTTGACCATCGCGGAGAGCAGCGACGACAGCAGGTTCACCTCGACGTGCTGGCCCTCCCCGGTGACGTCGCGGTGCCGCAGCGCGGCGAGGATCCCGTAGACCGCGTGCAGACCGGTGATGACGTCGACGAGCGCGACGCCGACCTTCGTCGGTTCGCCGGCACCCGGACCGGTCAGCGACATCAGGCCGCCCATCGCCTGCACGAGCAGGTCGTAGCCGGGCAGCTCGGCGCCAGCACCTGAGCCGAACCCGCTGATGGAGCACAGCACCAGCCGCGGGTTCTCGGCCGCGAGCGACTCGTAGCCCAGGCCCATCTTCGCCAGGCCGCCGGGCTTGAAGTTCTCGACCATCACGTCGGCGCGCAGCGCGAGGGCGCGCGCCTCGGCGAGACCGTCGGGGGACGACAGGTCGAGCCACAGCGACCGCTTGTTGCGGTTGACGCCGGCGAAGTACGTCGCCGTGCCGTCCGCGGCGTAGGGGGGACCCCAGTGCCGCGTGTCGTCGCCCGCGCCGGGCCGTTCGACCTTCACGACCTCGGCGCCGAGGTCGCCGAGCAGCATGGTCGCGTACGGGCCGGCGAGCACCCGCGAGAAGTCGGCGACGACGACGCCGTCGAGGGCGCCGCCGCTCATCGGTAGGCGGCGATGCCGGTGAGCGCCTCGCCCACGACGAGCGTGTGCATCTCGTTGGTGCCCTCGTAGGTGAAGACCGACTCGAGGTTGTTCATGTGCCGGACGACCGGGTACTCGAGCGTGATTCCGTTGGCGCCCAGGATCGAGCGGCACTCGCGGGCGATCGCCAGCGACTCGCGCGCGTTGTTGAGCTTGCCGACCGAGATCTGCTCGGGGCGGATCGTGTGCGCGTCCTTGAGCCGGCCGAGGTGCAGCGCGAGCAGGAAGCCCTTGTCGAGCTCGAGGGCCATGTCGGCGAGCTTCTTCTGGGTCAGTTGGAACGCCGCGATCGGCTTGTCGAACTGCTCGCGGTCGATGGAGTAGGAGATCGCCGTCTCGAGGCAGTCGCGGGCAGCACCGAGGGTGCCGAACACGATGCCGAACCGCGCCTCGTTCAGGCACGACAGCGGGCCGCGGAGACCGACCACGCCGGGCAGCACGGCGTCGGCGGGCAGGCGGACGCCCTCGAGGATCAGCTCGGCGGTGACCGACGCGCGCAGCGACAGCTTCTTGTGGATCTCGCGGGCGGTGAACCCGGGGGTGCCGGTGGGGACGACGAAGCCGCGCACGCCCTCGTCGGTGCGCGCCCACACCACGGCGACGTCGGCGACGGTGCCGTTGGTGATCCACATCTTCGTGCCGTCGAGGATCCAGTCGTCGCCGTCGCGCTTCGCGGCCGTGCGCATGCCGCTCGGGTTCGAGCCGAAGTCGGGCTCGGTGAGGCCGAAGCAGCCGATCGCCTCGCCGGCGGCCATGCGCGGGAGCCACTCCTGCTTCTGCTCCTCGGAGCCGAACGCGTGGATGGCGTACATCGCCAGCGAGCCCTGGACGCTCACCAGCGACCGGATGCCCGAGTCGCCCGCCTCGAGCTCGAGGCAGGCG
>JBGAJT010000176.1:0-7456 GCA_044224785.1 Candidatus Nanopelagicales bacterium
GGCGGGGACGTCGGGCGCTGCGGGCGGGGCAGGCTCCCCCGGCAGGATCGTGAGGCCGCCGACCGGTTCGGCGGCCGGTGCCGCAGGAGCAGCCGCCGACGCGGCAGCGCGCTGCTCGTCACGGCGACGGCGGGCGACGCGGGCGCGCCAGAAGAAGAGCCACGCGAGCAGGAGCAGCACCACGCCGGTGCCGACCGCGATCCACGAGCCCACCCAGGCACCGGCGACGCGGTAGGTGACGACGACGTCTGCGCTCACACCTGCAGCGGCGTCGGAGTTCATGACGACGAGCGCGGTGCCGGGATCGAGGGCGGAGCTGATGACGGCCTTGGCGCCCGAGCTCTGCGCGATCCAGAACGGCTGGGCCGCAGGCGGTGCGGGCTGCTGGGTTCCCGGCACGGGACGCGTCGTGGCCTTGCCGCCCGACGCGAGGTCGACGACGACGTCGTACGGCGCACCCGTCAGGTAGGTGTCGAGGTCGTCGGGCTTCGCGGTCCCGGCGAACATGGAGCGCCCGTCGGGAGCGGTCACCGACAGGGTGAGCGTGCCGACGCCGTCGGGCACCGGGATGCTGCTCTCGTCGACGCGGATCTGCTCGGCGACCAGCGCGACGCCGGTGCCGGTCATGCGCGCGGGCTGGGTGGAGATCGACTCCTTCTGCCCGAGCAGGGCTGCGACGGCCCCGCCGCCGGCCACGAGCGCGAGCCCGAGCAGGAGCGACAGCACCCCCAGGACGATGAGGACCGCACGCTTCACGTCGTCACGCTAACCGCGCGAGGCCCCGGGACGCCGCCACAGGCGAGCGTGTCGCGCGCCGCACACCGACGGATCCGGGACTGCGTGCCGCCGGTCCGACGGCTAGCGTGCGGGCGTGGACGACCTCGCGATGCTCAAGATGCGCTGGATCGAGATCCTCGATGACCTCGAGCGCGATCACCGCACGGCCTGGCTCGCGCTGTTCGACGGGCGCCTCGCGAGCCTGTCCGACGGCGTGCTGGTCCTCGACTTCTCCGACGCCTCGAAGATGGCCGGCACCCACGGCTACGAGCGTGCGACCAAGCCGCACTTCGCCGTCGAGCTCGCCGAGTCGATCCGGCGCGTGACCGGACTCGACCTGACGGTGCGGATCGTCGCCGACGTCGCGCCCTGACGGTTCCGCGGCTAGCCGCGCAGCGCCGAGGCGAACACGCCGGGCAGCGACTGCACCTTGTCGGTGGCGAGGAACGCGGAGAGCCGACGCGCGGTCGTCTCCCCCGTCTTGTTGGTGACGAAGAACGGCGGCTTGGGCGACATGTGCACGTGGCCCTTGAGCAGTGCGCGGTGCAGCGGCCGGAACGGCATGCGCGCCACGCTCTTCTGCGTGCCCTCGAGCATGAAGGTGTTGTGCACGACGCCGATGCCGCTGCGCACGTCGTCGAGGGTGTCGCCCGGGTAGGCGCCCCACGGCGTGTAGCCGAGGAGGAAGGCGACGGCGCTCCAGATGTTGACCCCTACCGAGCCGAACCTCATGTCGGCGATCGCGCGGTCGACCGCGGCAGCGTGCTGCTTCTCCGTCTCGGGCGACACGACGATCGTCGCGCCGAGGTTGCCCGGCAGCACGTCGTTGGCGAAGTCGACGGCGTTGCGCAGGTAGGTCGCGACGTCGTCGCCGGGCAGCCGCACGACGCCGAGCGCGCCCGCGAACACCTCGTCGACGATCAGGCTCTCCGCCTTGGTGGCGTCGAGGTCCGGGACGATCACGCAGGAGGCCTCGAACTCCTCGGCGCTCTCGTGGCCCTCGACGGCGGCGGCCACGATCTCGTCCGCGCGGGGGTAGTAGTTGCGGCGCGGCGGCAGCGAGCGGATCACCTCGCGCACGCGGTCGAGCAGGGTGTCGGCGAGGTCCCAGCTCTCGGGCAGCACGAGCACCTGGGTGCCGATGCAGTTGTGCCCGGAGTTGTTGAGCTTGCTCGTGACGATGTGCTCGGCCTGGTACTGCACGTCGGCGTCGGACCACTCGCCGGGGACGACGATGAGCGGCGAGACACCGCCGAGCTCGCTCGTCATCGGCTTGGTGAGCAGCGGGGTGCCGGCCTTCTTGCGCGCCTCGCCCTCCTCGCCGCGGCCCCACACGATCGCGTCGTGGGTGCTCGCGTGGCCCGTCATGTGCACGGCGTCGATGCCGTCGTGGTAGGCGAGGTAGGAGCCGAGCGACGCGCCGCCGTGCACGAAGCTGAGCCAGCCGGCGTCGACGAACTCCTGGAAGATCCGTGCGAAGAACGGCGACAGGTAGTCGTTGACCGGGTTCATCTTGACGACGGCGACGGACCCCTCGGTGTAGAGGACGTGGAGGATGTCGAACGTCGTGATGCTGCCGAGGTTGCCGGCGCCCAGCACCAGCCACACGCCGGCCTCGGAGAAGCCGCGGCCCCGGTACGCCGACGCCGCGGAGTCGACGGCCTGCGCCGGCGTGACGCCCGGCTGCATCCACACCTCGGCCGAGTAGCCCGACAGCAGCAGCTTGTCGACGGTGGTCGACGGGAAGACCTTCACGACCGTCTGGCCGTCGGGGCGCGAGTAGGCGCGGTCGAGCGCGAGCGGCGCCTGGCCCTTCTCGATGCGGCGCAGGGTGAGCAGCAGGCTGTTCACGCCCTGCAGGAACGCCCACTGCATCGACAACCAGTCCTCGGCGCCCCACGTGGTCGAGGGGTCGATCCCCTTGGCCCGCTGGATCGCCGCGACCATCTCCTCGGACTCAGCGAGGATGCGCGGGCGCAGCCGGTCGAGCATCGCGATCTTCTCGGAGAGGGGCAGCGCCTCCCAGGCCGGCGCGCTCTCGCGCAGCGTCGCGACGGTGGCGTCGAGCGCGGCGGTGTCGAGGTCGGAGTCGACGGACATGCGCAGTTCCTCCCGTAGGCGGCCCGGCCGGTGCTGCCGCAGGACCCGACCCTAGGTGGTGGGACCGGGCTGCTCCACCCCGCGTCCGGACCTGCGGGTCAGCAGCCACAGGTTGTCCGCATCGTCGTGCCGGTCCTCCGCGACGGCGACGACGCCGCCGGGCAGGAAGCAGAGCCCCTCGGGCTTGTCGACCGATCCGGGCAGGTCGAGCACGTCCTCGACGACGGGGTCCGCACCCGGTTCGAGCGGCAGCGCGAGCCGGGCCATCCGCGTGCTCTGGTCCGACATCAGCCACACGTCGCCCGACGCGTCGCGCGCGAGGTCGCTGAGGTCGTGCAGCGTCCGGCGTACGTCGTCCGACAACGGCCACCAGGCGAGCGCGTCGAGCTCCTCGCCGAGGAGCGCGAACGGCTCGCCGTCGCCGAGGAGGGTGTCGCGCGAGACGCCGAGGGGTGCATCGCCGCGCGGTCCGAGCTCGACCAGACCGGCAGGCTGCTTCTCCTTCGCGACGAGGACGTGCCCCTCGCGCATGAGCAGCAGCCCCTCGCCGCGCGACGCGCCCTCCTGCGACCACGACGCGTCGAGCTCGGGCAGCGCCGAGGTGTCGAGGTGCGCCGTGCCCACGACGGCCCGGGCGGCGAGGTCGACGCCGGCCAGCCAGGAGGTCTCCTCGGTGAGGACCCAGACGACGCCGCCGCCGTCGGCCGCGACGGCCTCGAGCTGCGCGAACCGCCCGTCGTCCTCCTCGCGGGTCGCGACGTCGGCGGTGGTGAGGACGGACCACGGCCCCACCTGGCCGTCGTCGCCGACGGCGACCAGCCGCAGCACGCCGTCGACGAGGACGGAGGACAGACCGCTCACCTCGCGCAGCGGGATCCGGGCTCGTCCGTGCTTCTGGAGATCGCTCACGGGGCCAGCCTGGCGTCTCGACGTGGCGGACGTCACCGGAGTGACGCCGCTCATGGTCCCCGCACGAGGCCTTCGAGCGCGCTCCCACGGAGGAGGACACTCGATCACGAGGCCACCGCGCTCGCGGAGGCACCGAGGCCCGCGACGAACCGCGGGCAGGAAGGCCGCGATCATGCGCGCCCTGTTCGTCTCCATCGACAAGACCTTCACCCCCGGCGACTCCGTCGCCGAGATCCACGACCACGCCGTGGGCGAGTGGCGCATCAGCCCGGCTGAGGTGTCCGACGCGATGCTGCTCGTCCCCGTCGCCGACGGCCGCCCGGTCGGCATCGCCTGGGAGATCCGCGGCGCCATCCACGGCACCGGCGGCACCGAGGCCGACCCGCGCACCATCGTCGTGACCATGGGTCGCGCCATGCGCACCGAGGGCGTCATCGACGAGGCCCCGGCCCTGCACCACGGCGTCGCGGTCGCCGACCTCACGCTCGCGGCCTGACACGACTCGGAGCGGCCGTCCCCAGCAGGGGGCGGCCGCTCCGCCCTGTCCGGCGTGGTGCTACTCCCCTGTCGCGCCGTCGACCGCCTGGCGCAGGAGGTCGGCGTGACCGTTGTGCCGCGCGTACTCCTCGATGAGGTGGCACAGGATCCAGCGCAGCGAGATGCGCGCGCCGTCCTCGTCGCCCTGCGACAGGGCGCCGAGCCCGTCGGGCCCTGCCAGTGCCGCCGCCACGACCTCGTCGGAGACCTCGACCGACTCGTCGAGCACGGCGAAGAGCTCCTCCGGGGTACGCCGTGCCGCGGCCGCGAACGACCAGTCGTCGTCGTCCGGGTCCATCTCGCCGAGCCACGACGGTCGCGCCGCCCCGCCGGCGAACGTGAGGTTGAGCCAGCCGGCCTCGACGACGGCGAGGTGCATCAGCAGGCCGCCGAGGGTCAGCGTGGTCGGGGGCAGCGGTGTCGCGAGCTGCTCGGCGGACAGCCCCGAGCACTTCCAGCGCAAGGTGTCGCGCTGGTAGTCGAGGAAGCCGAGCAGCGTGCTCGCCTCGTCGGCCGCCAGCGGCGGGTCGGTGCGGTCGTCGGCGCTCAGGATCGTCATCGCTCGACCGTAGCCGCCGGGTCCGACGGAGGGGACCGCTCTCCCGACCGCTCTGCGCCGCCACGACCACGGCGCCGGGAACTCGGCGTCCGACGTGGTCGTTGGCCACCCGTGACCCTCGACCAGCTCGACCTGACGGACGCGCCCGACCCCGCGCGCGGCACCGACGCTTCCGTGTCTGTCGGGGGTGGCAGGACACCGTCGCCTCGCGGCGGGATTTGTCGTTGGGCGCCTGGTCGGGCGGGGCGCACGTAGCTCCGGCCCATGCTCCTCGGTCCGAGAACACGAGGGCTGACAGGATCCGTCGCTGCGCGGCGAGACCTGGTGGGCGGCGCCTGCGGCGCGAGCGCCAGGCCTCGCGTCGGCTCCTCCCAAATCCTGTCAGCCCGAACGCGACGGAAGGCCGGTCGCGAGCGACCGACCTTCCGTGTCTGTCGGGCTGACAGGATTTGAACCTGCGACCCCTTGACCCCCAGTCAAGTGCGCTACCAAGCTGCGCCACAGCCCGAGTGGTGCGCCCCGCGGTCCCCCGCGCGGCTCCGGAAGATTACCCCACGGCCAGGGCCGGACCGAAAACGGCTCCCCTCCCGGTCACGCGTCCGCGACGCCGTACCCGCCGCCCGCGGAGCTGGTGAAGGACACGGTGTCGCCGCGGCGCAGCCGCAGGTAGCCCTTCCCCGGGATGGTCGTGAACTCCTGCTCCCCTGCCCGCTTGATGCGGACGACGGCGGGTGCGCCCGGTCCGCCACCGTCGCGGCCCTTCGCGGCGAACTCCGGCCGGCACTGCTCGACGTAGTACGGACCGTCCGCGACGTCGGCGAGGAGCGTGATGTCGCGTCGCATGGCGAGACCGCCGCGGTGGCGGCCCGCTCCCCCGGAGCCGTCGACCAGCTCGGTGCGCTCCACCCGCCACGGGTACTCCAGCTCGGCGATCTCCGTCGGCAGCACGGCGCAGTTGCTCGTGTAGGTGTCGAGAGCGTGCTCGCCGTCGCTGTCGCGCCGCGCGCCCGTCCCGCCGCCGAGGATGTCGGCGAGGATCGTGTCCTTGCCCCAGCGCGGGTCGTAGGCGCGCAGCGTCCACGCGGGGAAGGACACGTGCGATCCGGCGACGGCGCGGTCGGGCATGAGCTCGCCGAGCGCCTCCACCATCATGTCCGCGATCCGCTGGACGGCGAGGTGCCGGGCCGAGAGCGGAGCGGGATGCACGGGGTTCACCACGCTCCCGTGCGGAGCCACGACGTCGACGAGCCGGGTGAGGCCGTCGTTCTGGCGTACGCCGGAGTCCCCCGCGAAGCAGCGCACGGCGAAGTACACGCCCGCGTGCGTGCTCGCGAGCGGCACGTTGAGACCGGTCGGCACCTGCCCGGCCGTCCCGGTGAAGTCGACGACGAGGCGCCCGCCGGACGAGCGCACGGAGAGCGCGATACGGGTGGGCGGCGCGTCGTCGATGCCACCGTCCATGTAGCCCTCGACGGAGACCTCGCGGTCCGGCCAGGAGGTGAAGAGCGCGGCAGCGCGCCGCTCGGTGTCGGCCAGGAGCAGCTCCATCGACTCGACGAGGACGTCGCGACCGTGACGGGCGCACAGCTCCTGGATCCGCTCGATGCCCCGCTTGCACGCGGCGAGCTGCGCACCGATGTCGCCCATCGTCGAGTGCGGGTCGCGGACGTTCGCCGCGACGAGCGCCGCCACCGCCTCGTTGCGCCGCCCGCCCTCGACGTACTTGATCGCCGGGAAGATCACGCCCTCCTGGTAGATCTCGGTGGTGAGCGGGCTCTCCGTGCCGGGATACGTACCGCCCACGTCGATGTGGTGCGCGATGGAACCGGCGTAGGCGACGAGGACATCGTCGACGTAGACCGGCATGAAGATCTGCAGGTCGTTGGTGTGCGTACCCCCGAGGTAGGGGTTGTTGGTCAGGATCGCGTCGCCGGGTTCGAGTCGACCACCGTGCTCCGTCAGCGCGGCAGCGAGCGCGAACTGCATGAGCCCGAGCTGCGCGGGGATCTGCTCGCTGTGGGCCACCATGCGTCCCTGCGCGTCGAACAGACCGCAGCAGAAGTCGAGCATCTCGCGGATGATCGGCGAGAACGACGACCGGTACTCCACGACCGCCATCTCCTCCGCGACGCTCCGGAGCGCGCTGACGATGCTCGGCGTCATCATCGGCGTCGCCGCGGTGATCACGATGCTCGCGATCGGCACCGGCGCACAGCAGCGCGTCGCCGAGCAGATGAAGAGCCTCGGGTCGAACCTGATGCTCGTGCAGCCGGGCGCGATCACGCAGGGCGGCGTGCGCCTCGGGGCGCAGAGCGGCCAGACGCTGACCGAGGACGACGCGCGCGCGATCGCCGCTGAAGTGCCCGAGGTGCAGGCCGTCGCGCCGTCGCTGCGCACCGGACTGCAGATCGTCGCCGGCAACACGAACTGGAGCACGTCGATCTACGGCACCGAGGACAGCCCCACCGCGCAGGCGGCGTGGGCCTCGGACGACCGCCACGAGATCAAGCTCGAGACCAACAAAACCTCGTACGAGGTGGGCGACACCGCGAAGGTGGTGCTCCGCAACCCCTT
>JBGAJT010000177.1:0-7431 GCA_044224785.1 Candidatus Nanopelagicales bacterium
ACACCCCCCCCCCCGGAGGAGGGGGGATGAGGGGTCGGGTCAGGGGGTGGTGCCGAACTCCTCGTCGAGGGCGGCGAGGTGGATGCGCGCGAGGTTGTGCTCGGCGGAGCCGTGCGGGAGCAGCCGCAGCGCCGTCGCCCACACCTCGGGGTCGTCCTGGCCCCACGCGGTCTCGGCCCAGCGCAGCACGAGCGCGGCCTCGCCCGACGCCAGGGTGGCCGCGCGCAGCCGGTCGTGCAGCCGACGCCGGATCTTCGCGACGCCGGGCGACTCGGAGTGCGGCAGCACCGGTCCGCGGTACGCCGTGAGCGCGGAGCCGACGTCGCCGCGACGGGCCGCGGCGTCGACCTCGGACACGTCGGTGACCAGTCCGTGCGGCAGCCGGTAGGGGCGCGACTGCGGCGCGAGCGGCCCGAGCGCCGTGCGCAGGCGCGACATCTCGGCGCGCACCGTGACGAGCGGCAGGTCGTCGGCGTGCAGCTCGATCGCGAGCTGCTCGGCGGAGAGCCCGTCGGGGTGCGCGCAGAGCAGCAGCAGGATCTCGGAGTGGCGCTGCGACATCACCCGGCGCTCGCCGCCCACGATCAGCACGCCGTGGTCGACGCCGAGCACCTCGAGCCGGCGTACGTCGACGGACGTGCGGCGCGCGGGCTTCACCAGCCGCTCGGGTCCCTGCGTCATCGCCTGCAGCCGCAGCTCGCTCTCGACAGCGTGGACCGCCGCCTGCACGAGCGCCATCGACTGCGGCGTCGCGACGACGTCGCCGCCCGTCACGTCGAGGACGCCTACGACCTCGCCCGTGAACGGGTCGTGCACCGGTGCCGCCGTGCAGCTCCACGGCTGCACGATCCGGCCGTAGTGCTCGTGGGCGAAGATCTGGACGCCGTGGTCGAGCGCGAGCGCCGTACCGGGCGCGTTCGTGCCGGCGTGCTCCTCGCTCCACCGCGCGCCGGGCAGGAAGTTCATCGACTCGGCGCGCAGCCGCAGCGACGGAGATCCCTCGACCCAGAGCAGCCGGCCCTCGTTGTCCGACACCGCGACGAGCAGGTCGCAGTCGACGGCGTCGTCGACGAGCAGGCGCCGGATCACCGGCATCACCGCGGCGAGCGGGTGCGCGGCGCGGTAGTCCTCGAGCTCGCCGTCGGTGAGGTCGACCGGGGGCGGCACGCCGTCGGCGTCGACCCCGCTCGCGCGCGAGCGCTGCCAGGACTCGAGGACGACGCGGCGCACGCCGTCGTGCTCGCGCGCGGTCGACCGGTCACGGTCGCCGGGGAGGCTGCCGAGGGGCAGCGCGAGGTAGGGACTGCTCACCGGGCACCTCCTCGGGTCGCTCGGGTCGGGCGGTCGGTCGGGTCGTGATCGGGAGAGTGTCGCCCGAGGAGCCGGGCGGCGTCTCGTCAGGGTGGCTAACCGGGGTAGACCTCGAGCTCGGTGGCCTTGGTCGAGAGCCAGACGTGGACGCCGGGTGCGAGCCCCAGGTCGACCACGGCGGCGGTCGTGACGTCGACCATCACCGTCGGCGCTCCCCGCACGGTGACACGCACCCGGTCGCCGATCGGTTCGACGCCCTCGACCACGCCGTCCCAGACGTTGCGCGGGCTGCCCTCGGGCCGGTCGGTGTGCAGCGACACCGAGCTCGGCCGCACGGCCACGAGGACCTGCCCGTGGGCGTCGGTGCCCGGCGCGTGCAGCGTGCCGCCGCCGTCGACGGCGATGTCGCCGCCCGAGGCCTGGCCGCGCAGCAGGTTGAGCCCGAGCAGCCGCGCGATGTACGCGGTCGCCGGCCGGCGGGCGACGTCGAGCGCGAGGCCCTGCTGGGTGATGACGCCGTCCTCGAGCACGACGAGGCGGTCCGCGAGCACGAGGGCGTCGAGCGGGTCGTGCGTGACCATCAGCGTCGGGCCGGCGTACTCGTGCAGGTGCGCGCGCAGCTCACCGCGGACGTCGAGGCGCGTCGACACGTCGAGCGCGCCCATCGGCTCGTCGAGCAGCAGCACCGCGGGGTCGGACGCGAGAGCGCGCGCCAGCGCGACCCGCTGCGCCTGCCCGCCGGAGATCTGCGCCGGCCGGCGGTCGGCGAGGTCGGCCAGCCCGAGCCGTCCGATCCACTCGCGCGCGTCGCGGCGCGAGTCGGCGCGGGAGCGGCCCGCCGTGCGCGGGCCGAACGCGACGTTGTCGACGACCGACAGGTGCGGGAAGAGGCGGTAGTCCTGGAACACGACGCCCACGCGGCGCCTCGCGACGTCGACCCACGCGTCGGAGCCGGGGTGGTCGACGATGACGCCGTCGAGCTCGATGAGGCCGTCGTCCAGCGGCACGAGGCCGCACACGGCGCGCAGCAGCGTCGACTTGCCGGCGCCGTTGGGGCCGAGGACCGCCACGACCTCGCCAGGTGCGACGGCGATCTCGGCGTCGAGACGGAACGACCCGCGCTCGACGACGACGTGGGCGGTGAGCCCGCGCGTCACGTGGTGGCCCCGGTGCGCAGCCAGCGGTCGCGCAGCGCCACGAGCACGATCACCGACACCGCGAGCAGCACCAGGCTGAGGGTGACCGCCTCGGACGGGTCGCCCTCGAGCCCGACGTAGACCGCCAGCGGCAGGGTCTGGGTGACGCCGGGGAGGTTGCCGGCGAACGTGATCGTCGCGCCGAACTCGCCGAGCGCGCGGGCGAAGGTGAGGACGCCGCCCGCGACGAGCGAGGGCAGCACGAGCGGCAGCGTGACCCGCCGGAAGATGGTGAGGCGCCCGGCGCCGAGGGTCGCCGCGGCGTCCTCGAGCCCGGTGTCCATCGACCGCAGCGCGCCCTCGACCGTGATGACGAGGAACGGCATCGCGACGAACGTCTCCGCGACGACGACACCCGCTGTCGAGAACGGCAGCGTGATGCCGCAGCAGGAGTCGAGGTACTGGCCGACGAAGCCGCGCCGCCCGAACGCGAGCAGCAGCGCGATGCCGCCGACCACCGGCGGCAGCACCAGCGGCACCGTCACGAGCGACCGCGCCAGCTTGCGCCCGGGGAACTCCGCACGCGCGAGCAGCCAGGCCAGCGGTACGCCGAGCACGAAGGCGACGGCGGTCGCGGAGGTCGCCGTCACCAGCGAGAGGCGCAGCGCGTCCAGGCTCGTGGGGGAGGTGAGGATCTCCCAGAGCCGGCCCCACGGCGCGCGCAGGAACAGGCCGAAGAGCGGCAGGGACAGGAAGAGCAGCGCCAGCGCGGCGGGGACGGCCACGGGCCACGGAGGCACCGTGGCCGACCCGCCGCGCCAACGCGTCACGGCGCGGAGAACCCGGCGTCGGCGAGCACCTTCTGGCCCTCGGGCGAGAGCACGTAGGCCATGAAGGCGGCCGCGGTCGCGGCGTTCTTGCTGTCCTTGATCGTGGCGATCGGGTGCTTCGTGGTGACGTTCTGGTCGGTCGGGATCGTGACGCCGACGACCTTGTCGCCCGCGGCCTTCACGTCGGTGACGTAGACGATGCCGGCGTCGGCCTCGCCGAGCTCCACCTTGGTGAGCACCGCCTTCACGTCCGCCTCCTCGCTCACGGGCTTCACCGTGAGCTTGTTCTGCTCGAAGAGCTTCACCGCCGCCGCTCCGCACGGTACGTCCTTCTGGCACACGACCGTCTTGACCGACGCGCTGGCGAGGTCGGCGAGCGCCGACACCGGCACCTTCTGCGGGTTCGGCGTCGCGATCTCCATCGTGTTGACGGCGAAGGTCGTCGGGTCGCTCGCCGCGCCGGCCGCGGTGACGGTGTCCATGGTCTTCGTCGACGCCGAGGCGAACACGTCGGCGGGCGCGCCCTGGGTGATCTGGGTGGCGAGGGTGCTGCTCGCGCCGAAGTTGAAGGTGACCGTCGTCCCCGGGTTGGCCGCCTCGAACGCCTTCCCGATGGCGCCGAAGGACTCCTTGAGCGACGCCGCGGCGAAGACGGTGATCGAGCCCGACACCGAGCTGCTCGACGACGAGCTCGGCGAGGTGAAGCCCGACGACCCCGACGACGAGCCGCAGGCGGCGAGGGTCAGGACGGCCGCGGCGGCGATCGCGGCGAGCACGGGACGGGGACGGCGCATGCGGGACTCCTCGGGGATGGGCCGGACGCACCTGCGGTGCCTCCAGGACAGACGCACCGCAGGCGCGCCGGCCCCCGGAGCCTACGCCGGGAACGCGGCACGCACACCCCGTTCAGCCCGCTCCTGCGGCCACCATCAGTAGTCGCGACCGCATCTGCCTGCCGAAGATCTCGACGGCGTTCCGTCGTCGGTCGAGGGCGTCAGGAGCTCGGCGGTCGACAGGTCAGGCGGTCTCCGCGTCGCCGTCGGCGCCCCCGCCGTCGACCACGAGGCCGGGCGCCGTCTCGTGCGGCAGCTCGAGCGGCGTCGGCCGGTCGTCGGGGTCCACGAGCTCCACGCAGTTGCGGCGCTCGGCGTTCTTCAGCCGCGTCATGACCACGCCCGCCTCCCGCAGCGCCTCGCCGACCGGCACGTCGTCGTCGGCGAGGGCGACGCCGATCGTCGCGGTCAGGACCGGCTGGCCCGGTGCCCCGTGGGGGATCGCGAGCGCCTCGATCGCGGCCCGGACCCGCTCGCCGAGTGCACGGGCGTCCTCGGCCGACGCCACCGGCGCCACCACCACGAACTCCTCACCGCCCTTGCGGAAGGCGGCGCGCCCGACGTCGGGCACCACCACGTCCGACCGCCGGCAGACCTCGCGCAGCGCGACGCCGACGCGCTGCAGCGCCTCGTCGCCCTCGTGGTCGCTGCGCAGCCGGTTGAGCTCGCCGAAGCGGTCGAGGTCGATGAACAGCACGGCGGTGCGGGCGGGCGTCCGCCGTCGCTCGAGGATCTCGACGTGGCGGTCCATCGCCCGGCGGTTTCCGAGGTCGGTCAGCGCGTCGGTCCCGGTGAGCTCGAGCAGCCGAAGGATCTCGTCGTGCTGGCGGCGCACCCGGTCCGCGAGGTTCCCGCGCCGCTCGATGAAGCGCTCGGTCTCCTCGCCGTAGACGCAGAGGCGGGCGCGGCCCTCGGCCTTGGCCTGCCACAGGGCGAGGTCGGCCTGGCGCCGGCCCTCCTCGATGTCGGTGCCGCGCAGCGGCGCCGCGCCGGCGGACAGCGTGACCTTCGGCGTGCCGTCGGTGCTGCCGTCGAGGTCGTCGGCCAGCAGCGCGAAGAACCCGTGGCACTCCTCGGGTTCGTGCGGGCTCAGGACCAGGAACCGGTCGCCGCCCACCCGGGCCACCACCGACTGGTCGCCTGCGCAGAGCGCGAGGCGCCGGGCCACGTCGGCGAGCACCACGTCGCCCACCGCCGTGCCGTGGAGGGCGTTCACCTGGCGGAACCGGTCGAGGTCCAGCGCGACCATGGAGCGCCACCGGTCGGTCCGCCCGGGTGATCCGTCCGTGGCGGCGCGGGCCACCTCGTCGAGGCGCCGCGCGATCCCCTGCCGGTTCCACAGGCCTGTCAGAGCGTCGATCTCGTTGTCGCGCATGAGCCCCCCAGCCCGATCTGCGTTCCCCGCTCCCACGAGATCGGCATCCGGAGATGCCGGTCCTGAGTCCTGCGCCGAAGAACTTTCGTGAGGTTTCCGGACGGCCCCCAGCAGGCCCGCTCCGGTCCCGCGCCCCGGCACACCGCAGTTATCGGCAGCGGCTTGAGCGCTCCCGGCGACGGCCGCTGGCGCGGGCTCTCAGGGGCGGACGTCGAGGTCGTCGTCGGTGGCGAGGTCGCCGACCTCGACGAGGTCGACCTCGGCGGCGGCGAGCAGGTCGCGCGCACCGCGGTCGCCGTGGGCGACGGCTGCCGCATCGGCCCAGCGCGAGCGGGCCAGAAGGACCGGGTGGCCGCGCTTCCCGTCGTACGCCGCGGCGGCGAGGTCCGAGCCCGACCCGAGCACCCGGCGTACGGCGTCGGCGGTCAGGCCGACGAGGTCCACGAGCGAGACGAGCACGCGGTCGACGTCGGCGGCCGGCTCGAGCGCGGCGAGACCGGCCCGCAGCGACGAGCCCATGCCCTCGGACCACGCCTCGTTCACGACGGCCTCGGCGCCCGGCACCTCCCCGACCCAGGCGCCGAGCACGACCACGACCGGGTCGCAGCCTGCCTCGTGCAGGAGCCGGACGGCCCGGTCGACGAGGCGCTCGCCGTCGAGGACGTAGGGCGCCTTGGGACCGCCGAACCGGCGCCCCTCTCCGGCGGCGAGGACGAGCCCGGCGGTCCTCAGCGCGGGGCTCCGGCGTGGATCGGCCCGTCGGAGTTCTTCAGCCGGCCGCCGGCCCCGCCCCAGCGGTCCTGGACGATCTCGGCGGCGATGGAGATGGCGGTCTCCTCCGGCGTGCGGGCGCCGAGGTCGAGACCGATCGGCGAGTGGATGCGCGCGATCTCCTCGTCGGTGAGCCCGGCCTCCTTGAGCCGCACCACGCGGTCCTCGTGGGTGCGCCGCGACCCCATCGCACCGATGTACGCCGCCCTTGTGCCCACCGCGACCTTGAGCGCGGGGACGTCGAACTTCGGGTCGTGCGTCAGCACGCAGATCACCGTGCGGGCGTCGACCGGCTGCGAGCCGAGCCACCGGTGCGGCCAGTCGACGACGACCTCGTCGGCGTCGGGGAAGCGCTTGCGGGTCGCGAAGATCTCGCGCGCGTCGACGACGGTGACGTGGAAGCCGAGCAGCTTGCCCGCCTTGCAGAGCGCCGCCGAGAAGTCGATCGCGCCGAAGACGTACATGCGGGGAGCGGGCGAGAACGACGTCACGAAGACCTCGAGGTCGTCGCCGAGGCGCTCCCCCTCCGAGCCGTAGTGCAGGAAGCCGGTACGCCCGGACTCCAGCAGTCCCAGGACATCTGCGCCGACGGTGTCGTCGAGCCGCGACGTCCCGAGCGATCCCTCGACACCTGACTCGCGCACCACGAGGTGGCGCCCGACCGAGTGCGGTCCGCGCACGATCGTCGCGACCGCGACCGGCTCCTCCGCGGCGACGCTCGCCGCGATTCCGGGGAGCTCCGGCCACGTCTCGGTCGAGACCTGCTCGACGAACACCTCGAGGATGCCGCCGCACGTGAGGCCGACCGCGAAGGCGTCGTCGTCGCTGACGCCGTAGGTCTCGAAGGTGTGCTCGCCGGTCGCCAGCACCTCCTGGCCGACGTCGTACAGCGCTCCCTCGACGCAGCCGCCGCTCACCGAGCCGACGGCCTCGCCGCCGGCGGTGACGAGCATCGAGGCGCCCGCGGGCCGCGGCGCCGAGCGCCAGGTGCGCACGACCGTGGCCATCGCCGCCGGCTCCCCGCGCTCGTAGGACGCCAGGAGAGCAGGCAGCACTTCGCGCATGTCGGGCTCCAGCGTGAGGGGACGGTCGTGGCGCAGACCGGTGCGCACATCATGCCTCCAGATCCGCTGCCGCGCCGGGTCGACCGGGGCAGCCCGGGGCCGGGCACGAGG
>JBGAJT010000178.1:0-7421 GCA_044224785.1 Candidatus Nanopelagicales bacterium
CCCGGCGGCGATGCCGTTGGGGAACTGCATCGGGAGGTCGGCGGCCTTGAACTCGTTGGTGACCTTGCCGGCCGGGTCGATGACGAGGATGCGGTGCGGCGAGCCGCCGACCTCGGACACGTACAGCGTGCCGTCCTCGCCGAAACCGAGTCCGAGCGGGGCGAAGGTGCCCGCGAGGCCCTCGGGCTTGAGCGTCTTGCGGTAGGTGCCGTTGGCTGTGTAGACGTACACGGCACCGGACAGGCGGTCGGACACGTACACGTCCTGGTTGACCGGGTTGATCGCGACGTAGACCGGGATGTGGCTCTTGCCCGACTCCGGCGGCGGAGCCAGCACGGCCTGCTGGCGACCCTGGTGGTCGAACAGGATGGTGGTGCGCGCCCCACCGGTCTGAGTGACGTACACGCGCTCGCCGTCTGCCGAGACCGCGACCCCCGTGGGCTTGTCGACGCCGTAGATCGAGTAGCTGTAGCGCGGCATCGCCTCGTTGCTGAGGCCGGGGATGTCGGTGATCGACCGCTTGGTGATGAGGTACCACGCGAAGGCCGCCGCGACGAGCAGCAGCAGGGCGCCGACGATCGCCAGGATGATGAGCTTGCGCTTGCGCGCCTGCTCGTCGATGGTCGCCTCGGCCGCGTGTGCGGGGCCGGTGGTCGCGGGATCGGCCTGGTGGGTGCTCATGTCACTTCGCCTTCGCCTGAGGGGCTGCGCTGGCGGCCGCGGCGGTGGTGCCACCGCTCAGCCGCCCCAGAGCCGTCTTCGCCGTCTCGTTCGCCGGATCGGCCTTGAGCGCCTTCTCGTACCAGCCCTGCGCGGTCGCGTGGTCGGACCGCGTCTCGAAGATCAGGCCGAGGGCGAGCATCGACGGGACCTTGGCAGCGCCCCCCGTCAGCGCGGAGAGCTCGTCGATCGCCGCATCCGGTGCGCCGGAGCAGAACTGGCTCATCGCCGAGGCGTACGACGTCATCTCCGGCTGCTTCAGCGCGGTGTAGGCGTCGACGAGGGCCTTGTACGGGTCGCACCAGCCGGTCGGCACGAAGGCCACGGCGCGGTTGATGCTGGCGACGGCGGACGTGGGGTCGCCGGCCTTGGTCTGCACGGTTCCCAGCAGGTACCAGCTGTCGGCGTCCGAGCTGTCGGCCGCGAGCGACGCCTTGATCTCGGTGGCGGCCGTCTTCCAGTCGCCGCTGTCGGTCGCCAGCTTGCCGAGCCAGTAGTGCGCCGAGGCGAGCAGCGGGTCGGCCGCGGCGAACTCGCCCTTCTTCTGGGTCGCGATGACCTGCGCGAAGAGCTTCTTGGCCGTGGCGGTGTCGCCCAGCGTCATCGACGCCGACGCCTTGCCGAAGACCGCGGCCTGCAGCCCGGGAACCGCCTTGAGGATCTCGTCGTACTGCGCGATGGCGTCCTCGGGACGGCTCACCTTGAGGTAGTCGTTGGCCAGCTCGAGCCGCGCGTTGACGTTCTGCGGGCTCTTGCGGACGTTGTCCTCGGCCGACTGCACCTGGCGGTCGGGCAGGCTCGGTCCGGAGTTGACGTGGGTGCCGCGGTAGTACACGACGCTGAACGCCGCGAGCAGCACGACCAGGACGACGACGCCCCACTTGAGCAGCCGGCTCAGCGTCCGGTCCGAGATCGCGTCGACACGGGCCAGTGTCGCCATGAGCTCTCGCCCCCATCTTCCTGCTGTCGGGCCGGCCGTCCGATCGACGACCGCGCCGGAGGCTGGGCCTCCACACGTCATCGTTCTCGCGGGGCGCTCCGGGGCCCATCCGTCGCGGGGCGCAGACGGGGTACAACTCGGGCATATGTCCTGGGTCACAGGAGGGTGCGGCAGGTGTGCCGCGAGGGCGCGATCAGCGGCCGGAAGCGGCGTACGCGCTGTCGACGATGTCGACGAGCATCTCGGCAGCGGGCGCGGCGGCCTGCTCCGGGACGAACGCGCCGGCGGGCGCGACGGCCGCGCTCACGTCGACGAACCGGGCACCCGGTGCGAGGGCGGCGAGGACCGCGACGTCGAGCTCGGGCTTGTCCTCGTAGATGACGACGCGCGGGCCGAGCGCGAGCGCGGCCTCGACGCCGCGGGTGTCGCACAGCGGGACGGCGAGCACCTCGATGCCGGTGGTCAGGCGGAGGTGGTCGGCGAGCCCGAGGCCCAGCAGCGGGTGGACGTAGAGCAGCACGACGGGTGTGTCGGTCGTCCTGGGCACCGGTGGCACCCCCTCTCCCGCAGCGTGCACGTCGGGTACGCAACGACGGTAGGACGCGGGGCGAGCGGGCCGGTATCCCCGCTCAGGCACAACTTTGTGGTGCGCGTCTCTACCTTTCCGTACCCATCGGACGCGGCCGCTGCTGTGCCGCCGAGGCGCCTCAGGACTCGTCGGAAGGGCGTCCGAGGCCCTGGCGCACGATGTAGGACGCCGCCTGGATGCGGTTGTCGAGGCCGAGCTTCTCGAGCGCGTTGTGCACGTGGTTCTTCACCGTGCCCTCGGTGATCGAGAGCCGGTGGCCGATCTGCCGGTTGGACAGGCCGTCGGCCACGAGCTGCAGGATCTCGAGCTCGCGCGCGGTGATCGGCGGGGCCTCCTTGGCCGTCGGCGCGTCGACCGTGGTGAGGGTGCCGTTGCGGATCTCGGAGAGCAGCATCCCAGCAACCGCAGGGGATATCGGTGTCTCGCCCTTCATCACCGAGCGCAGCATGTCGAAGAGCTGGTCGGGCCGGAGGTCCTTGAGCAGGTAGCCCTGCGCGCCGTTGCGGATCGCCTGGAACAGGTGGTCGTCGGACTCCGAGACCGTGAGCATGACGACCTTGATGTCGGGCAGCTGCTCGTGGAGCAGGCGGGTCGCCTCGACGCCGTCCATCACCGGCATCTCGACGTCCATGACGACCAGGTCGGGCTTGAGCTCGTGCGCCTTCTCGACGCCGACGACCCCGTTGTCGGCCTGGCCGACGACCTCCATGTCGGGCTGGCCGCTGAGCAGGGAGGCGATCGCGGTCCGGAACAGGGGCTGGTCGTCGACCAGGAGCACCCGGATCACGTCACTGTCCGGCACGTGCGGCCTCCGTCCTGCGTCCGTTGCGGTGCGGGCTCGGGACCGTGGCCACCACGCGGGTGCCCCGGCCGGGCTCCGAGTCGAGGGTGAGCGTACCTCCGAGCAGCTCCATGCGTTCGCGCATGGAGTGCAGACCGAAGCCCTCGCGCCCGGCCGGCAGGCCCGAGAGGTCGAAGCCGTGCCCGTCGTCGGCGATCGTGACGATGGTGCTCAGACCGTCGTCGTAGCAGCTGACGACGGCGGTCGACGCCCCGGAATGCTTGCGCACGTTGGTGAGCGCCTCCTGGACGACGCGGAGGACCTGCACCTGGTAGCGCGTGGGCAGGACGACCTCGTGGTCGGGGTCGGCGTCGAGGCGGGTCGGGATGCCGCTCTGCTTGGAGTACTTCTCGATGTAGGCCCGCAGGCTCTCCATGAGAGCGCGGTCCACGCGGCTGGCCTCGTGCAGGCCGAGGATGCTCTCGCGGACGTCGCTGTAGGCCTCGAGGCACAGGTCGGCGAGGTTGGAGATCTCCTCGTGGACGCCGGTGAGGTCGCGGACCTCGGGAGCCGCCTCGAGCGCGCGCAGCCGCAGGTGCGTGACGCCGAGCACCTGCGCCATGCCGTCGTGCATCTCGCGCGCGATGCGTTCCCGCTCCTCGACGATCGCGCCCTGGCGCTCGCGCTCGAACAGGCGCGCGTTGGCGATGGCGATGGAGGTGACCTCGCCCATCGTCGCGAGGAACCGCGCGTCCTTGTCGTCGAACTCGACGTCGTCGTGACGCCCGAGCCACAGGTCGCCGAAGGCGCCGTCAGGCCCGCGGACGGCGCCCGAGTAGGACTGCTGGATCTCGGGGTCGGAGCGCAGCGGGCACACCAGCGCGCCCTCGTGGGCCCCCTCGGCGTGCTCGGGATCGGTGGTGACGCACATGCTGCCGTCGCCGAGCGGGGTGGCCCCGACGAGCTCGCCGTCGGTCATGAGGGAGCGCACGGTGGCCGCGTTGAGCGTGATGACGGCGGCGTCGGCCCGCATGAGGTTGCGGCAGTGCTGCAGGATCGCGGCGATCGTGTCCGGCAGCGGGTTCTGGTTGGAGATCTGCAGGAGCACGTCGTAGAAGGCGTGGCCCTCGCGCATGCCGCGCTGCAGGTCGGCGAGCAGCTCGGCCGTCTGGATCGCGCCGGCGAGCTGCTGCGCGATGGTGTCGAGGGTCTCGCTCGAGAGCTCGTCGTCGGGATCGGCCTGCGCCGCGAACCGAAGCCGCAGCGAGCCGACCGTGGTGGCGCCGGTGGTCAGCGGGATCTCGCGGGTGCGGCCCGTGGTGTTCACGGCGTCGCCCGAGGGGTGCGCCGTACGCCGCCGCACCACGCGGCTGCCCGCGGCCCAGCGCGAGTCGCGCGCCGAGCGGACGATGGTCGCCTCCGACGCGCCCGTCGCCGCGAGAACCGCGTCGAGGGAGGCGTCGAGCACCTCGTCGAGGTCGAGCGCCCCCCGGACGGCCTGCGAGACGTCGTTGGCGGCCGCGAGCTCGCGGTTGCGCCGGGCGAGCTGGGCCTGCGTGCGGCCGACGATGCGGAAGACCATCGCCGAGAACGCCACGACGCCCACGAGCAGGAGCCCGAGGAGGGCGAGGTCGAGCCCGCGCGCCTGGGAGCTCTCGTCCGCGGCCACCTGGCGCACGATCTCGAGCGCGAGCAGGAAGCCGACCGGCAGCGCGATGGTGAGGATGCGGAGGGTGCGCAGGTCCAGGCCGCCGCCGTACCTGTCCGACATCCGGGTGCGCTCGCGGCGATCGCCGGACGGACGCGTCTCGTCCACCGCGCACCTCCTCGCGCCCCGGTCCCGCCGCAGGTCGTCGGCAGCATAGGCCGGAGCACGGTCGGAACGGGGGTCAGGCAGCCCTGACCTGCACCGATCCGGGGTTTCCGGGATGTCGGGAGGGGGTATCCCCAGGTGTCCGGCGCGTGCCGGGCGGTGGTCCTCGCCTTCTCGGGGACGCAGGAGGAACTGCAGATGAGCAAGAACAGTCGCCGGGCCGCCTTCGCCTCGGCGGCCGCGTCCGCCGGGACCGAGGGTCCCAGCGGTCTCATGGCCCGGATCAGCGCGCTGCCCCGTCTGGTGCGCGACGTGCTCGCCGGGCGCTTCATCGAGGTCAGCCGCGGTCGGCTGCTCCTCATGGCGCTCGCGGTGCTCTACATCGTGTCGCCCATCGACCTGGTCCCGGAGGCGCTCCTCACCATCCCGGGCATGGTCGACGACGTCGCCGTCGCCGGCTGGCTCGTGAGCGCCGTGCTCGGTGCCACCGCGGCGTACCTCGCCTGGGAGGGCGGCACGCCCTCCACGGTCTCCGACGACCCCCGGGTGGTCCCCGGCGAGGTCATCACCCACTAGCCCCCCGGCGCCGCTGCCCCTCGCTCCTGCTCGGAGCCGAGGGGCAGCGGTGCGTTCAGAGCTCCTCGAAGGCCGCGACGTCGGCGGTCGACGAGCGCAGCCGGTGCGACAGGCTCCGGGCGATGGCCATGACGAGCTCGGACGCAACGCGTGCTGCCGTCGACGAGGGCCAGCTCGCCGAACGACGAGCCCGCTGCCATCGTGCTCAGCCGCCGCCGTCCCGCCTGGTTCTTCATGCGGACGTCGGAGGCCACCTGCCCGGCGCCCACGAAGTAGAGGCCGTCGGCCGGGTCGCCCTCGTCGAAGACGACGGCGCCGTCGGTGATGACGCGCGTGGTGACCCGCTCCTCGATCGCGTGCACCGCCCACTCCGGCAGGCCGTCGAGCAGGTCGACGCCGGCCAGCGGGACGAGGTCGACCGGCAGGTCGTCGTCGACGCCCTCGGCATGCAGCAGCGCGGTCTCGCACCACTCCAGCGCGGCGTCGGCGTCGAGGAACCGGTGCACGGCCCCGGGCAACCAGCGCAGCGCCGACTTCGGCTGCGGCAGACGGGGTTCCACGACCGACACGGTCACACCGGAGGCCTCCAGCTGCGCGACGAGCGACGCCAGCAGGGTCTCGGCCGCGGTGTCGATGCGCGTCACCCGACGCAGGTCCAGGACGCGCCACCGGGCGGCGACGGGGTCCGAGAGCACCGCGCGCACGAGCAGCTCGGTGCTCGCGAAGCCCTCGTCGCCGACCAGCTCGTGCACGACGATCGCCGACGCCTGCTCGTCGAGCAGCTCGCGGTGGGCCCGCGGACGCCCTCGCCGGGAGCGCACGGCGTCGGCGCGGTAGGTGCGCCGCAGGCCGCTGCGCTGGCGCTCCGAGGGGAGGAGCATGTGCATCCCGAGGCGCTCGCTGAGCAGCTGCGCGGCGACCACGCCGCGCACGCTGTTGCCGCGCGCATCGAGGAGCGGGCTGTGCAGCCCGAGGCCGAGCTGACCGGGTAGGGCAGCCGAGACCCCGCCGCTGACACCGGATTTCGCGGGCAGGCCGACGCGGTAGAGCCACTCGCCGGCGTAGTCGTACATCCCGCAGGTGGCCATCACGGTGAGCACCAGGGGTACGACGTCGCGCGGGACGACCTGTGCGCCGGTCACCGGGTTCACGCCGGCGTTCGCGAGGGTGGCCGCCATGACGGCGAGGTCCCGGGCGGTGACGAGCACCGCGCACTGGCGGAAGTAGAGCTCGACCTGCGCGTCGACGTCCTCGTCGAGCAGGCCCGCGGAGCGCATCAGGTAGGCGATGGCCCGGTTGCGGTCGCCGGTGGTGCGCTCGGAGTCGAAGACCGCCTCGTCGACGCCGAGGTCGCGGCCGGCGAAGGCGGACAGCCCGTCGAGGATCCGGTCGAACTGCGCCGCGCGGCTGTCGCCGCCGACGAGCGACGACGTCACGATCGCGCCGGCGTTGACCATCGGGTTCGAGGCCCGCCCCGTCGCCGGGTCGAGGGCGATGCTGTTGAACGGGTCGCCGGTCGGCTCGGAGCCGACCCGCTCCTCCACGGCCGCAGCGCCGCGGTCGGCGAGGGCGAGCGCGTAGACGTAGGGCTTGGAGACCGACTGGATCGTGAACGGCACGAGGGTCCCGGCGGTGTAGACCTGCCCGTCCAGCGTGGCGAGACCCAGCCCGAAGACGTCGGGGTCCGCCCGCGCGAGCTCGGGGATGTACGTCGCCACCGCTCCGTCGTCGCGACGGTGCGCCTCCTGCCAGACCTCGTCGAGCAGCTGCTCGATGGGTCCGCCGCCGGTGCTCTCCACGCGCCCTCCCTCGTCGTGAGGGACAGCGTGCCAGCCAGGTGTTGCTGCCGCGTTTCCGACCGTGACGGCGCGGGGCGTCAGACCAGGGCGGGCGCGGTGCCGGCGGCGGAGATCGAGCGCAGCTCGCCGTCGACGTCGACCACCAGGTTCCCGCCCTCGTCGACCCGGCGGACCCGGCCCTCGTGGCCGTCGACCTCGACCAG
>JBGAJT010000179.1:0-7382 GCA_044224785.1 Candidatus Nanopelagicales bacterium
GGCACCCGCCCCTTCGAGCCGCAGCTCTGACCCTGCCACGCGGCAACGTGGGTCGGGACGCGTCGCAGAGCGCGCGTTCCTGCACACGATGCGGCCGCCTGCGGTGCCCGCGTCAGGCGACGGGGTGGGTAGCGAGGCGGGGGTAGCGAGCGTCGAGCTCGGCGCGGATGTCGTGGGAGATCTCGGTCGCGGCGGTGCGCGGCGAGACGCCCTCGGCGTCGGCGCGCTCGAGGATGCGGTGCACCACCGGACGCATCCGGGAGCGGAGCGTCGCGAACGCCGAGCCGGCCGTGGGCTCGACATCGCCGAACACGACCCACCACCACCACTGGTTGGTGCCGCAGTTGGCGACGAAGTCGGGGACGACGACGGTCCCCCGTCGGCGCAGCTCCTCCTCGGCGTCGACGAGCGTCGCGACGTTCGCCGCCTCGACCACGATGCCCGCGCGGATGCGGTCCACGTCGGCAGCAGTGATGACGTAGGACATCGCGGCGGGCACCAGCACCTCGGCGTCGAGCGCCAGCCAGTCCTCGCGCGGGAGCTCGACGTCGCCGGGGCGCAAGGTCGAGCGGTCCATGACGCCGAACGCGTCGCGCGTGAGGAGCAGGGTCTCGACGTCGAGCCCGTCGGGGTTGTGCAGCAGCCCCTCGCGGTCGGCGATCCCGACGACGCGCACGCCGGCGCGCGCGAGGTAGCGCGCGGCCGCGCCACCCATCGACCCGAAGCCCTGCACGACGGCGCGCGCCTCGGTGGTCGCGATGCCGCGGTGCTCCAGCGCGGCGAGGGCCGCCTCGGCGACGCCGAACCCGCCGACGAGCTCGGGCAGCGGCACGCCGTCGACGTCGACCGACCACGCGAGGTCCTCGCGCGCCTTCGCCGCGGCCTCGCCGTCGGGGACGAGCGCGTAGCCGGCGTGGGCGGAGGGCTCGAGGCCGTTCTCCTCGAAGACCTCGTCGATCACGTCCTGACGCACGCCGAAGTCCTCGCCGGTCGCGAAGCAGACGTCGAGCAGCGGCTTCATCGCCCGCGCCCAGCGGCCGAGGACCTCGCGCGCCCGCGGGTCGTACGGGTCGCAGTCGATGCCGCCCTTCGCACCGCCGAACGGCACGTAGCGGTCGCCCTCCTGCCACAGGACCGGGTCCTTCAGCGTCATGCCGCGCGCGAGGTCGCGCACCTCGTCGAGGGTCACGCCCTTGCGCATCCGCAGGCCGCCGCCGGCGACGCCGCGCGAGAGCCGGTCGATGACGACGTAGCCGCGGATGCCGGTCTCGGCGTCGGTCCAGGTCAGCTCGAGGTAGGACATCGTCAGCCCTCCCGGGGGCTCTCGGGCACGACGACCACGGTCGGGCCGGTGCGGGTGCGGGCGGCCGCGAGCTCCGCGGCCAGCTGGTCGGGGGTCTGCACGCGTACGCCGTGAGCGCCGAGCGACTGCGCGAGGAGCACGAGGTCGCGCGGCGGGGCGGCGACGGCCACGGGCTCCTCGCCGCGGTCGACCATCTCGTTGCGGATCTCGCCGTAGCCGCTGTTGTCGAACACGACGATCGCGACCGGCAGCCGCTCGGCCGCCGCGGTCGCGAGCTCGGTCGCGGTGAAGAGCAGGCCGCCGTCGCCGCTGATGCCCACGACCTGGCGGTCCGGCGCCGCGAGCGCAGCACCGATCGCCACCGGCACCGTGAAGCCGAGCGTGCCGAAGCCGGTCGGGAAGTGCAACGAGGCCGGCCGGCGCACGACGAGGTTCGGGATCGCGCCGTAGTAGACGCACATCGCGTTGTCGGTCGCGAGGACCGCGTCGTCGTCGAGGGACGCCTGCAGCGCGGCGACCCACGGCAGCCAGCGCTCGCCGGACGCTGCGGTCTCGGCGGCGGCCGCCTCGCGCAGGGCGGTCGCACCCGCTGGGTCGGCGGGGACGGCACCACGTGCGCGCAGCTCGTCGCGCAGCAGCGGCACCGTCGCCTCGGCAGGACCGACCACGAGCACGTCGGAGACCACGTTGACGTCGCGCATGCGCGGGTCGATGTCGAGGCGCACGACCGTGCCGCGCGGCTCGACCGGGCCGACGAACAGGTCGGACTGCGCGAGCTCGCACCCCACGAGGAGCACGGCGTCCGCCGTGCCGATCGCGTCCTTCACCGCGCGCGTGCCCAGCCGCGAGCCCACACCGAGCGGGTGGTCGGCGGGCACGACGCCGGTGCCGTTGATCGAGGTGACGACGGGCGCCCCGAGGAGCTCCGCGACCTCGCGCACCGCTGCCGCGGCACCGGTGGCGCCACCGCCTGCGACGACGACCACGGACCGTGCGCCGGCCAGGGCGTCGGCAGCGGCGACGACGACGGCGGCGTCGATCGCGGCCGCCGGCGCCGGCGCCGGCTCGGCGCTGTCGGCGTCGCCGAGCTCCTCGAGCAGGTCGAGCGGAACCTCGAGGTGGACCGGCCGCGGACGGCCGTGCGTCATGAGCGACCACGCCTCGGCGACGGCGTCGGCGATCCCCTGGTGCGTGGTCGGCCGCAGGCTCGCCGCAGCGACGAGGTCCATCACGCCCTGCTGGTCGCGCGCCTCGTGGAGGTAGCCGGTGCCGGGTCCGCCGACCACGAAGGACCGCGGCATCCCCGGCGACACGAGCAGGAACGGCGACGAGTCCGAGTACGCCTGCGCGACGGCGGTCGCCGCGTTGAACACCGCGGGACCGCTCGTCACCACAGCGACGCCCGGCCGTCCGCTGGTGCGCGCGTAGGAGTCGGCGGCGTACCCGCAGCCCTGCTCGTGCGTGGTCGCGACGACGCGCACTCCGTAGCGGCGCAGCGCGTCAAAGACCGTGAGGTTGTGCGTGCCGGGGATGCCGAGGACGAGGTCGACGCCGTGCGCCGCGAGGGCCGCGACGACGACCTCTCCCCCGGTGACGCCGACGAGCGAGGTGCTCATGTCGCCAGCCGGCGGGAGATGACGAGGCGCTGGATGTCGCTCGTGCCCTCCTCGATCTCCTCGAGCTTGGCGTCGCGCATCCACTTCTCGGCGAGGAACTCGCGCGAGTAGCCCCAGCCGCCGAGCGTCTGTACCGCGGCCCACGTGCAGAACATCGCGGCCTCGGAGGCGACGAGCTTGGCCTGCGCGCAGGCGGCGGCCGCATCCTGGCCGGCGTCGAGCAGCTTCGCCGCGCGCCAGGTCATGAGGCGCGACTGCTCGACGCGCGTGGCCATGTCCGCGAGCCGGAAGGCCACGGCCTGGTGCTCGATGATCTTCTTGCCGAACTGCTCGCGCTGCTGCGCGTACTCGAGCGCGAGCTCGGTGGCGGCGCGTGCCGTGCCGGTCGCCGCGGCGCCGAGGATCGCGCGCGACGCGTCGAACGTGTGCATGAGCCCGTAGAACCCCTGACCCTCGTCGCCGAGCCGGTCGTCGTCGGCGACGAACACGCCGTCGAGGAAGACCTCGCAGTTCACCATCGCGCGCTGGCCCATCTTCTTCATGGGCGCGCCGAACGAGAGCCCTTCGGAGCCCTTGCGGACGAGGAACGCCGTGACGCCGCGGGAGCGCTGGGTCGGGTCGGTCTTCGCGAAGACGCCGTAGAACTCGGCAGCGCCGCCGTTGCTGATCCAGGTCTTCTGGCCGTAGAGCTTGTAGCCGCCGGGGACCTTCTCCGCGCGGGTGGTCATCGACGCCGCGTCAGAACCGACCCCGGGCTCGGTGATGCACAGCGCCGAGAGCGGCGGGTTGTCGCCGGAGAGCGGGCGCAGCCACCGCTCCTTCTGGTCGGCGGTGCCGAGCTCCATGAGCGGGTGGGCGAAGAAGCCGCTGGACCCGATGAAGTTGCCCAGGCCGCTGTCGCCCGCGCAGAGCTCCTCCTGCACGAGGCACTGCGTGAACACGTCGGTGAACCCGCCGCCGCCGTACTCCTCCGGGAGCGCGAACGACGTGATGCCGACCTCGGAGGCGCGGCGCCAGATGTCCCACGGGACCTCGGTGTCGGCCTCGTCGACCTCGCGCGCGATCGGACGGATCTCGCGGTCGGCGAAGGTGCGCACGAGATCGATGACGGCCAGCTGCTCGTCGGTCAGCGGGACGAGGTCGGTCGGCAGGTCGCGCAGCATCGGGGCTCCTCGGTGGCGGTGCGGTCCAGGTATCGTACTGACTCGTGAGTCAGTAAGCGAGCCGCCGCGCGCCCCCGGTCACCCACCCGAGCGGGCCTCGGTCAGGATGTCCCGGTGCCGACCAGCCACCGCGTCGACGGCGACCACGCCGACATCGCCGACCTCACCCGCGCCGTCGTGCTGGAGTACGCCGTCCGCTACGACGCGCCCGACGAGGTGGTCGCGCCCACCGCGTCGGACTCGGTGTGGGTCCTGGTGCGCGACGACGACGGCACCGCCGTCGCCTGCGGCGCCGTTCAGCCGTGGTCGCACACCGCGCCAGGAGCGCCCGCCGACGTGGGCGAGGTCAAGCGGATGTACGTCGTCCCCGCCGCCCGGCGACGCGGGCTGTCGCGGCTGGTGCTCGACGAGCTGGTCGCGATCGCGCGCGAGCAGCGGCTCGCGGCGCTGGTCCTGGAGACGGGCACCGAGCAGCCCGAGGCGATGGGCCTCTACACGTCGTACGGCTTCGTCCCGACCGAGGTGTTCGGCCCCTACGCCGACGACCCGCGCAGCCGCTGCTTCCGCCTCGAGCTCTAGAGCGCGATGCCGGTGAGGACGAGGACGCGCTCGTAGGTGAGGTCCTCCATCGCGGACCGCACGCCCTCGCGGCCGACGCCCGACGCCTTCACGCCGCCGTAGGGCATCTGGTCGGCGCGGTAGGACGGCACGTCGCCGACGACGACGCCGCCCACCTCGAGCTCGGCATGCGCGCGGAACGCGACCTGCAGGTCGTGGGTGAACACGCCGGTCTGCAGACCGAAGCGGCTGGCGTTGACCGTGGCGAACGCGTCGTCGACGCCGTCGACCGGCGCGAGGACGAGCACCGGTCCGAAGACCTCCTCGCAGACGACCTTGGCGTCGGCCGGCACGTCGGTGAGGACGGTGGGCGCGTACGTCGCGCCGTCGCGGACGCCGCCGATGAGCAGGGTGGCGCCGGCGGCGACGGCCTCGTCGACCCACGACTCGACGCGCTGCGCGGCGCGCTCGTCGACGAGCGGGCCGACGACGGTGGCCTCGTCCCACGGCGACCCGACGGCGAGCGACCCGACCTTCTCGACGACCAGCGGCACCAGCCGGTCCCAGAGGGTGCGGTCGACGAGCACGCGCTGCACCGACACGCAGGACTGGCCGCCCTGGTAGTTCGCGAAGGTGGCGATGCGCGTGGCCGCCCAGTCGAGGTCGGCGTCGCTCGCCCAGTCCGGGCACACGACGGCGGCGGCGTTGCCGCCGAGCTCGAGGGTCACGTGCTTGTGCGGGACCGCGGCCTGGATCGCGAGGCCCACGCCCTCGGAACCGGTGAACGACACGACCGGCAGGCGCGGGTCGTCGACGAGCGCCGACGCGACGTCGTTGCCGACCGGGAGCACCGACCACGAGCCCTCGGGCAGGTCGGTCTCGGCGAGCAGCTCGCCGAGCAGCAGCGCCGAGAGCGGGGCTTGCGGCGACGGCTTGACCACGACCGTCGCGCCACACGCGAGCGCGGGCGCCACCTTGTGCGCCACGAGGTTGAGCGGAAAGTTGAAGGGCGATGCCGAGCACCGGGCCGGTCGGGAACCGTCGCACGATGCCCGTGCGTCCGCCGGTCGAGGCGTCGGTGTCGAGGCGCTGGATGTCGCCGCTCCACCGACGGGCCTCCTCCGCCGCGAAGCGGAAGACCGACGCCGCGCGACCGACCTCGGCTCGCGCCCACATGATCGGCTTGCCGTTCTCGGCGGTGATGAGCTCGGCGATCTCCTCGGTGCGCTCGACGAGGCGGCGCAACACGTGCGCGAGGGCCTCGGCGCGCTGGTGCGCGGAGGTCGCGGCGAAGGCGCCGCGCACGGCCCAGGCGGCCGCGACGGCCGTCTCGACCTGCTCGGCGTCGGGCACGGCGTGGGCGCCGGACACCGACCCGTCGTAGGGGTTGGTGACGTCGACGTGGACGGCGGAGGTCGCGGCGCGGCCGGCGACCCAGAACGGGCGGAGGTCGGTCATGGCGTCGACGGTACGGGTCTCCCCGCACGGCGAACGCTCCGTTCTGGACTGCGTCTCCAGATCAGCACTCCGATCGGGAGCGATTAGTCCGGTTGGCGGGTGAGCGCGAGGTAGAGCTCGGCACGCACCCCGGCGTCGTCGAGCGACCGCCCGAGCAGGCCCTCCGCGCGGCGCAGCCGGTGCCGGACCGTGTGCCGGTGCACCCCGAGGTCGGCAGCCGCGGCGTCGACCTGGCCGTGACGGCTGAGCCAGGCCAGCAGGGTGGCCGCGAGGTCGGCGCGCTCCCCCGGCTCGTCGAGCGGTGCGAGCAGCGCGGCCGCCCAGGCGTCGGCCGCGGCGGGGTCGAGCAGCGCCTCGAGACCGCCGCCGAGCTCGTCGTAGGCGCGCATCCCGCTGCCGCCGGCAGCGAGGGCGCGGCGCGCACGGGTCAGCGAGCGGGCGAGCGCGTCGGCGTCGTCGAGGTCGGCGCCGTCGCCCGCACCGACGCCGGCGACCAGCTCGAGGTCGTCGGCCGCGAGCGCCGCACCGTCGAGCGCGCTCGACGCGGGTGCCACCGCGACCACGAGCGTCGCGTCGTCGGACAGCAGGCCGGCGGCGACGGCACCGCCGGGCAGCGCCTCGGCCAGCCGGTCCTCGCAGCCCGCGACCGCGGCGGCGTCCGCCGACACCGGCCGCGCCACGAGCGCCCGCACCGGACCGCTGCGCAGCGCCGTCCAGCCGAGGGCGTCGAGCGGCAGCTCGGCCACGCGACCGTCGAGCAGCAGCCGCAGTGCCGCAGCACGCACCCCGCGCTCGGCGGCGGTGCGCCCCTCGGCGCGCGCGAGCGACAGCGACAGCAGCGACACCGCGAGGTTCACCACGGCCTGGTCGTTGGCGCGCAAGGGACCTGACGCACCGACCGCGAGGAACCCGCGCGCGCGACCGCGCACGCCGAGCGGCTGGATCACGACGTAGTCGTCGGCGCCGGACACGACCGCGGAGGCCAGCAGGCCGCGCGGCCGCAGCCGTGCGATCTCGCCCTCGAGGTCGGCGGTGCGCGACGACGCCGACGCCGGGCTCGCGTGCAGCACGTGCCCCGACGCGTCGAGGACGAGCGCGAACCCGGACACGTGCTTGGCCAGCCGCGCCACCACGGCGGCCGTGGCCACGGCCGCCGTAGCTACGGCCGCAGTAGGGCATCTTGGCGACCCGCCTCTCGTCGCACAGGATTCTTGTCCTGTGCCTGGCACACAACAACCCCCCGTGGCACAAGATGTTTATCCTGTGTCCGGTACAGAACATCAC
>JBGAJT010000017.1:0-21603 GCA_044224785.1 Candidatus Nanopelagicales bacterium
GTAGACCTTGTCGCGCAGGTCGTGCTCGCGCAGCGCGTCGCCGACGATCCGCTCGCTGGCACCGAAGCCGTACGCCTCGGCGGTGTCGATGAGCGTGATGCCCAGGTCGACCGCCCGGGCGACGATGCGACCGGCCTCGGCGGTGAAGTCGTCGCCGTAGCCCCACTCGCGCGAGCCGAACTGCCAGGTGCCCAGACCGATCCGGGACAGGGGCTTGGCGCTCGGGACGCCGTCGACGTGACGCATGGGTCCTCCTCGGGGTACGGCTGCCTCCACCCTCTCCCGAGCCGCCGGACGCCGCCACGCGGACCCCGGGATCGGGGCGTCGCGCCTGGTCAGGAGCCTGCGACCGCGACCTCCGCGTCGACCGCGTACTGCTCGAGGACCGCGCGGCAGCGGGCGGCGGTGCCCTCGTCGGGCACGGTCAGCCGGATGCGGACGACGCCGTCGCGCGCCGCGCACCAGTTGCCGGCCTCGTCGAGCCCCGCGCCCGCCTCGAGCAGCGACGGCGCCAGCACGGCGCGCGTCGCGAGCACCCGGAGCGCCACCTTGTCGGGCTTGCCGATGGCCGTCACGGGGAGCGCGGGCAGCGCGGTCACGGTCGCCGGCGCTGCAGCGGCCTCGGGCACCCGCTCGTGCGCCCAGGCACGCACCTCGTCGGCGTCGAGCCCGGGGTCGCGGAGAACGACGTAGGCGACGGGGACCTCGCCGGAGCGCGCATCGGGACGTCCCACGACACCGGCGTCGGCGACGGCCGGGTGCTCGAGGAGGACCTGCTCGACGGGAGCCGGGTCGATGTTGTGGCCGCCGCGGATGATGACGTCCTTGGCGCGGCCGACGAGCCGGACCCAGCCGTCGGCGGTGACGCTGCCGAGGTCGCCCGTGTCGAGCCAGCCGTCGACGACCTTGCCGGTCGCGTCCAGGACCGGGACGTCGGCGTCACGGCCGACGACGTAGCCCGGGAACACGCAGCAGCCGCGGATCGCGATCGTGCCGACCTCGCCCGGCGGGAGCACGACCAGCTCCCCCGACACGGGATCGACGCGGGCGGCGACGACGTCGTGGTAGGGCAGCCGCTGTCCGACGGAGCCCGCCGGGCCCCTCCCGGGGAAGGAGCGCGCGCTCGCGCACGTCGCCTCGGTGAGGCCGTAGCCCTCGCAGAGCGGGAGGCCGGTGTGCTCCTCCCAGCGCCGCGCCACGGCCGGCGGGAGGGGAGCGGCGCCGACGATCGCGAGCGAGAGCGACGAGATGTCGGCGTCGACGGGGATGGTCGACAGCAGGCCGTAGACGGTCGGCACCGCCGACATCGCCGAGATCCGGTAGCGCTCGACGACACGCCAGAACGCAGGCGCGAGAGCGGGATCCCGGTAGCCGAGCGGTCCGGCCCAGACCACGCACTGGCGGCGCATGAGCGGGGCGAGCGTCGTCACGACGAGGGCGTTGACGTGGAAGAGCGGGAGCGCCGCGAAGAACACGGCGTCCGGGTCGGGGCTCGCGCCCAGGGCGACGTCCCACGCGTCGAGCACCTGCATGCGGTGGGTGTGCGCGGCGAGCTTCGGCGTCCCGGTCGTGCCGCCGGTGTGGAAGAACGCGGCGAGGTCGTCGGCCGTCGGAGGCTCGGCAGCAAGCTCGGTCGACGCCGCCGCTGCGAGCTCCTCCAGGTAGGCGACCTCGGCCCCTTCGACCGGTTCGAGGTCGGGTCCCGCGCCGGTGCTGCCGGTGGGCCGCAGGGCGAGGAGCGCCCGCAGACCGAGCTCGACGGCGAGCTGACGCGCGACCGCCCAGACACCGGGGTGCAGCTCCGGTCCGGCGGCGACCAGCACCTCGGCGCCTGCGCGCGACAGCAGCGCCGCGAGGTCGCCCTCGTGCAGCGCGGGGTTCAGCGGTGCGGCGATGCCGACCGTCTCCGCAGCGAGCAGCGTCGGCACCAGCTCCGCGGTGTTGACCGACAGCAGACCGACGACGTCGGTGCGGCCGACGCCGAGGTCCGAGAGCACGTTCGCGCGCCGGTGCACCTGCTCCAGCAGCTCGGCGTGCGTCCGCGGCACGGGTGCGTCCCACGCCGTGCCGTCGCGCATGGTCCGGTGCGCGACGGAGTCGGGACGTTCCTGCGCGGCGGTGCGGAGCAGGTCGTAGACCGACGCCGGGAGGTGCCGGTCGCGGACCGGGACCGCCTCGATCGACGCGAGGTCGTCAGGACCCGAGTACGCCGGCCACACGGTCGTCACGAGACCGCCCGGTCCGCACCCACGTGCCGCACGAGCCGGCGCGAGCTCAGGTGGTCGACGAGCGCCGCCCCCTGCGTGGCGCCGCTGACGCGCAGGGCGCGCGTCTCGACGACGTGGTCGGGGCGCACGAGGACCGCACCGGTCCGGTGGTCGTGGAACCAGCCGAGCAGAGCGCCGTCGTGGTCGACCACGTGCGCCGGCGCGACCGGCGACACCTGCACCAGCGGGATGCCGGCCCCGGACGCCGCAGCCACGAGCGCGGGGTCCGGCGCGCCGGCGACCAGCACGGCGTAGTCGTCGCCGAGCGCATCGTCGAGCAGTGCACGACGGCCGTCGACCTCGACCCAGGGCTGGGGCAGCAGGCCGCCCGACACCTTGTCGCGGCGACCGACGCGGCGGACGGCGGGGCCGTCGGCGAGGTGCGGCGGCGCGCTGTCGAGCACCTTGTCGGTCGTTCCGGGGATCCGGCACGCGATCGCGAGGGCGACACGGCGTACGTGCGCTGCGGCGTCCTGGCCGCCGGTCATCGCCCAGCCGACCATGCGCGCCTTGAGGATCAGCGCCTTCGCAGGCTCGGTGCGCTCCGACTCGTAGGTCGCGAGGAGGGTGTCGTCGGCGCGGCCCTGCAGCACGTCGGCGAGCTTCCAGGTGAGGTTCGAGGCGTCGCGCAGCCCGGCGCAGAGTCCCTGCCCGATGAAGGGCGGGGTCAGGTGCGCGGCGTCGCCGAGCAGGAGGACGCGACGGTCGCTCCACCGGTCCGCGATGCGCGCGCGGAAGGTGTACTCCGCGCGCTTGACGATCTGCAGGCTCTCGAACGGGATGTCGCCGAGCCACGGACGGAGCAGCCCCTCGAAGGCGCCCGAACCGACCACGCTGTCGACCGTCTCGTCGTCGTGCAGCCGGAACTCCCAGCGGTAGCGCCCCGGACCGACCTGCATGTAGGTGCCGGCACGTCGCGGGTCGCACACCTGGTGCACGCCCTGCCACGTGTCGAGCGCCTGCTCGCTGACGACGTCGACGACCAGCCACCGCTCCTCGAAGCCGAGGTCCTGGTACGCCGACCCGATCAGCTCGCGCACCTTCGAGTTCGCGCCGTCGCACCCGAGCACGGCGTCGACCTCGACGGTGCGCTCGTCGCCCGAGACGACGTCGCGCAGCAGCGCGGTCACGCGGCCGGCGGACTGCGTGAGGTCGAGCAGCTCGGTCGACGACGCGAGCTCCACCAGCTCCTGCTCGGCGAGCGCGTCGCGCAGGATCCGCTCGAGCTCGGGCTGGTCGAACATGTTCGCCTGCGGGTAGCCGTAGGTGCCCACCTGCTGGTGGCGGCGGAACTCGGCCATGGTCCGCAGCTGCGCGTCGACCAGGCGCAGGGAGATGCACCGCGCGCGGCAGCGGGTAGATGTCGGCGTGCCGCTCGACGACGAGCGTGCGCACGCCGCGCCTCCCGAGCATCAGCGCGGCCGCGACGCCGACGGGTCCGGCGCCGACGACGAGCACCTGCGGCGCTCCGCCCGTCACGGGCCGATCACCGTGCAGTCCTGCGTACCGAGGTCGATCGCGCCGTCGGCCGTGCGGATCGTCGCGGTGACGCGGTTCCCGGGGCGCAGGTACTTGGGGTTCTTCTCCTGCTTGTCGAAGAACACCTTCCACTTCACCTGCGCGGGGAGGAGGTGGGCGACGAGCTCGACCACGTGCGGCGGCGCCTGCAGCGCGGTGCCGCCGGGCGTGCCGGTGAGCACGACGTCGCCGGGCTCGAGCGCCTGGAACCTCGCCAGCGCGGTGAGCGAAGGAGCGGGAAGGTGGATCATGTCGGCCGCGGTGCGGTCCTGGCGCAGGACGCCGTCGACGCTGAGCTGCAGGCGCAGGTCGGGGAGCCGGCGGAGCTCGTCGGGCTCGAGCAGCGCGAGGGCGGGGCCGACCGGCGTGAAGGTCGGGTAGGACTTGCTCTCGTAGAACTGGCCCTTGGTGAGCTGCACGTCGCGCGCGCTGATGTCGTTGGTGATGACCAGGCCCGCGACGTACTCGTGGAGGTTCTGCTCGGTCACCACCGTGCCGACCGGGACCGGCGCCCCGATGACCAGCCCGAGCTCGACCTCGTAGTCGAGCAGCCGGACGTGCGCGGGCTTCACGATCTGCGACGTCGGGCCGACGACGGAGCCGGACGCCTTGCGGAAGAACGTCGGCGAGACCTTCGCCGGGTCGAAGCCCGACTCCTGGGCGTGCGAGCGGTAGTTCACCATCTGCGCCACGACGCGGCAGGGCGTCGTGACGGGCGACTCGACCGAGAGCGTGGCGACGTCGACGGCGTCGCCCATCGACTCCGCCGTCGAGCGCACGGTCTTGAGGTCGGCCAGCAGCTCGGCCGTGGTCGTGGCGTCGGTGGCGATGCGCACCGCGCGACCGCCCCGCTCGACCCACCAGGCGCCGTCGGCGCGCAGGACGTTGATGCTCATGACTTCATCGCCTTCATCAGGCCCATCAGGCGGGCGCGGTCGATCTCGTTGTCCTCGCGCAGCGCCTCGACGGCGGCCTTGACGAGGCTGGGGCTCGGCCGGGTGCCGAGGAAATCGGCGGTGGCGGGCGGCCCCCACTGGGCCAGGCCGCTGGCGCTCATCGGCGCCCAGCCGGGCTCGAGGGAGCTGTCGAACACGTCGCCGTCGGCGTAGTGCTCCACCATGAAGCGGTCCGGGTCGCGCCAGTAGTCGAAGACCTGGCTGCCCTGGATGTGGCGGCCGATCCCCCACGACCGCTGCCAGCCGCGCTCGCGCAGGTACTCGCCGCCCGCGGCCATCGCGTCGAGGTCCGCGACCTCGTACGCCGAGTGCACGTAGCCCGCCTCCGGGGCCAGGAGCATCGCGAGCGTGTGGTGGTCGCTCGGCTCGGTGCCGCGGTCGCAGCGGATGAACGCCATGCACGGGCCGCGGTCGCGCTGCCCGTCGATGAACAGGAAGTCGCTGACGATGAGGCCGAGGTTCTCGAGGTACCAGTCGAGCGCTCGGGCGAAGACGCGCGTCGCGAAGACGATGTGACCCAGGCGCTCCACGCGGGCCGGCTCGCGCGGCGGGCGCTGCGTGGCGTTGGCGCGCGGTGTGGTGCCGGCGATGTTCCAGGTGAGCGGCTCCTGCAGCGGCCCGGAGGGAGCCGCCGTCACGCCGTGCACCACGGAGATCGCGATGCCGGTCGGGTCGGTGAGCGACACGGAGCGGCCGCCGCTGTCGTCGCGGCGGTCCTCGACGGTCGCGCCGGTCGCCGAGGCGATCCGGTCGAGGTCACGAGCCTCGGCGGCCTCGAACGCCGCGCCCACGAAACGCGACCGCTCGCCGCGGCGTACGACGACGCACGGAGCCGCGGACCGCGCCGCCCGCAGCTGCAGCTCGTCGGGGGTGCGCGAGTGCACCGTGAGACCGAAGTCGCGCGCGAACATCTCGGTCCGGTCGAGGTCGGTCTTCTCGAACTCGAGCCAGGCCAGGCCGCGGGCCTTGATGACCGGGTCCTTCGCGCGGCCCGGGTGCTCACCCCGGAGCGCGCCCTGCTCGCTGTGCACGTCCTGATGCGCGGTGACCACCTCGGCCGCCTGCGTCCCCTGCGTCATGTCTGTCCCTCCCAGGTGTGGCGCCCGCCACAAACTGATGGAAGTATCAGAAATGATGAAGCAATCGTCAAGTCCCTCGGACAGACTCGTCGGACCAGCAGGAGGGGGCGGTAGCGTGACGGCCGTGTCAGCAGGTGCAGCGCGCGCGGAGACGGCGCCGACCCGGGTCGACCGGCGCAAGGCGCGAACGCGCCGGGCGCTCGTCGACGCGGCCCGGCGGATCCTCGCCGACGGCGGCTCGACCGACGTGAGCATCCAGGAGATCACCGACACCGCCGACGTCGGCTTCGGCACGTTCTACAACCACTTCGAGACCAAGGCCGAGCTGTTCGAGGCCGCGGTGCGCGAGGTGCTCGAGGAGTACGGCGCGTCCCTGGACCGGGCGTGCGCCGAGCTCACCGACTCCGCCGAGATCTACGTCGTCGGCGTACGCATGACCGCTCGGCTCGCCGCGAGCCAGCCCGCGGTCGCGCAGGTGCTCGTGCAGGTCGGGATGTCCTACGCCTGGGCCGAGGACGGCCTCGCCGCCCGTGCGTTCCGCGACATCCAGCGCGGCATCGACGACGGCCGCTTCACCATCGCCGACGCGCGCCTCGGACTGCTCTCCACCGCTGGCTGCGTGCTGGCCTTCCTGCAGCTCGCTCTCGACCGGCCGGGCGAGCTCTCCGACGACGACGCCGACACCCTCGCCGAGATGCTCCTGCGGATGCTGGGCATGACGGCGCGCTCGGCCGCCGCCGTCGCGCACCGACCACTGCCCACGATCGACTGACGGTTCCGCTGGTCGGAGGCTCTCGCTAGCGTGCCTCCATGGAGCACCGCATCTTCACCACGAGCGTCGCCTCGGTCTACCCGCACTACGTCACGAAGGTCGAGAAGAAGGGCCGCACTAAGTTCGAGCTCGACGAGACCATCGAGTGGCTCACCGGCTACGACGACGCCGCGCTGCAGCACCACCTCGATGCGGGCACGACCTTCGAGGACTTCTTCGACGGCGCGCACCTCAACCCGAACGCCTCGCTCATCACCGGCTCGGTGTGCGGGGTGAGGGTGCAGGAGGTGGAGGACCCGCTCATGCGGCAGATCCGCTACCTCGACAAGCTCGTCGACGAGCTCGCCAAGGGACGCCCGATGGAGAAGGTGCTCCGCGCGTAGCCGCGATCAGGAGCCGATGCCCCGCAGGCCGGCGACGATCGCGAGCACGCCGAAGGCGATGAGCACGCCGCCCGACACCCGGTTCACGACCAGCATCGAGCGGTCGCTCACGGCATGGCGCACCGCCCAGGTGCCAGTGGTGAGCGCGAGCCACCAGAGCATCGACCCGCACGCGACGCCGAGCGTCACCGCCAGAGCGCTGCCGGCACCCGCCTGCGCGACCAGACCCGCGCCGGCGAACACCGCCGCGAACGCCATGATGGTCATGGGGTTCGTCAGGGTGAGACCCACAGCGCTGGTGCAGAGCGGAGCCAGGCGGGCGGAGTCTCGGGCGTCGGCGGCACGATGGGTCGGCGGCGTGCGCAGCGCGCGCCATCCGAGCCAGATCAGCGCGAGCCCGCCGATGATCCGGAACCAGGTCTGGTAGGTCACCAGCCACTGCGACACGGCCGTGACGCCGAAGGCGGCGAGCGCGGCGTAGGCGCCGTCGGCGGTCGCGATGCCCGCGCCGGTCGCGGCGCCCGCGCGCCAGCCGTGGGCCAGGGTCCGCTGCACCAGCAGCATCGCCATGGCTCCGACCGGTGCGGCGATCACCACGCCGATCAGCACCATCCGCGCGAAGAGCGCGGCGTCGTCGCCCATCACGCACCGCCGTCGACGGCGACCGGTCGGTCGATCGCGGTGGACAGCACGACGGTGGTGCGGGTGCGGGTGACGCCCTTGATCGCCTTCAGCCGGTCGGTCACGAGCGCTTCGAGCCCGCGCGTGCCGTCGACGTGCACCTTGAGCAGGTAGTCGTCGTCGCCGGCGACGTGGTGGCACTCGACGACCTCGGGGAGCTTCGCGACGGCGGCGAGGAAGGCGCGGGTCTGCGCACGGTCGCCGACGCTCACCGAGACGAAGGCCGTGAGGTCGCGGCCGAGCGCGGCGGGGTCCACGCGCGCCGCGTAGCCGAGGACGGCACCGCGCCCCTCGAGGCGGCGGACCCGCTCGGCGGTCGAGGGCGCCGACAGGCCGACCTGGGCCGCGAGCTCGGCGTAGGACGTGCGCGCGTTGCTCGTGAGCAGCTCGATGAGTCGGAGGTCGATCTCGTCCATGACCATGCTTTCGTAGGTGATGATCCCACTCTACCTTTGAATCATTCGCCCGCGCGACGGGGTTCTCGCGAACGCCGGTCGGAGGCGACCCGGCGCGCCGGCGGCACGGGCGCTGGCGAGAATGGACCCATGAGCTTCGTCGCGATCAACGTCCTGACCGTGCCCGAGGGTGGCGGCGCGCGCCTCGAGGAGCGCTTCGCCGGGCGCGCCGGCTCGGTCGAGCGCTCCCCCGGCTTCGAGCACTTCGAGCTGCTGCGACCGCTGGAGGGCACCGACTCCTACCTGGTCTACACGCGGTGGCGCAGCCGCGAGGACTTCGACGCGTGGACGTCGTCGCAGTCCTTCGCCGGAGGCCACGCGCAGGCGAGCAGCAGGCCCGAGGCGCAGCAACGGGCCGCGACGGAGTCGACGATCTGGTCGTTCGACGTGGTCCAGCAGGCCGAACCCGTCACGGAGGACTGACATGGCTCGCGTCGTCGTCACGGGCGGCAGCGGCAAGCTCGGTCGCGCGGTGGTGAGCGACCTGCTCGACCACGACTGGGACGTCGTCGTGCTCGACAGCCGCCCGGGCGCCGACGAACGGGCGCACCTCCTGCGCACGGACCTCACCGACTACGGGCAGGTCCTCGCTGCGCTGACGACGGTCGACGACGCGTACTCCGGCGTCGACGCGGTCGTGCACCTCGCCGCGATCCCAGCGCCGGGTCTGGCACCTAACGCGACCACCTTCGCCAACAACGTCCTCGCGACCTACCACGTGCTCGAGGCCGCCCGGGTGGCCGGCGTGCGCAACGTCGTCTGGGCGTCGAGCGAGACGGTGCTCGGGCTGCCCTTCACCGAGCAGGTGCCGCCGTACTTCCCGGTCGACGAGGACTACCGCGTGGTCCCGATGACGGCGTACTCGCTGGGCAAGGCGGTCGACGAGGAGCTCGCGCACCACTTCTGCCGCTGGGACCCGCAGGCGAAGATCGTGGCGCTGCGGTTCTCGAACGTCATGGAGCCGCACGACTACGCCGGCTACGAGGCGTTCCAGGACGATGCGCTCGAGCGGTCGTGGAACGCCTGGGGCTACATCGACGCGCGCGACGGCGCGCAGGCGGTGCGCAAGGCCCTCGAGCTGCAGGCCACCGGCTACGACGTCGTCATCGTCGCCAACGCCGACACGGTGATGTGCCGGCCGAGCGCCGAGCTGCTCGCCGAGGTGTTCCCCGACGTCCCGCTGCGCCGGCCGGTCGAAGGCCGCGAGACGCTGCTGTCCATCGACAAGGCGCGACGCGTCCTCGGCTACGAGCCCCAGCACTCCTGGCAGGACCAGCTCGGCTGACCGGTCGTCACGGCAGTCTTGCGGGAACGGGCGGTACGTTGGGCGCCCCTTCTCATCGGGAGCACCCGTGCCGCGCATCCTCGACCACACCGGCCGCGAGGCCGACCGGACCGTCACCGTCGCCGACATCGTCGCGCTCAAGTCGCGGGGCCAGCGGCTCGCCCAGGTGACCGCGTCGACACCGGCCGAGGCTGCTGCCGCGGAGGCCGCCGGCATCGAGATGGTCGTGTGCATGTCGGACTTCGTGCCGGCGGTGCGCCAGGGCTCGCAGCGCGTGTTCGTCACGGCGGCGATCGACTTCTCCGGCGCGGTCACGGAGGACGACCTGCTCCGCGATGCCCTGACGGCACTGCGCGACGGCGCCGACGCGGTCATCACCGCGCGCGGCCTGGCGAGCGTCCGGCGGCTGTCCGCGGAGGACATCCCGGTGATGGGCCACCTCGGCTTCCTCCCGAAGAAGTCGTCGCTCTACGGCGGGATCCGCGCGGTCGGTCGCACCGCGCCCGAGGCTCTCGACCTGTGGCGCAGGTTCCAGGAGCTCGAGGACGCGGGCGCGTTCGCCGTCGAGTGCGAGCTCATCCCCGCCGAGGTGATGGCCGAGATCCACCGGCGTACCGGCCTCGCCACGATCTCGCTCGGATCGGGTCCTGACGCCGACGTGCTGTTCCTGTTCACCAGCGACCTGTGCGGAGAGAGCGAGCGCGTCCCGCGTCACGCACGCGCGTACGCCGACCTCGCCGCGCTCCACCGCCAGATCGACGCCGAGCGGATCCGCGCCCTCACCGAGTTCCGCGCCGACGTCGCGTCCAGCCGCTTCCCGTCCGACGCCGAGGTCGCACGGATCGACAGCGCCGAGCTCGAGGGCTTCCTCGCCGGTCTCGACAGGGACTGACGGCGCTACCGGAGGACGTCGGCGATCTCTGCCAGGCGCTCGGGCACGAGCGCGTACCAGGCCCAGATGCCGCGCTTCTCGCGGGTCACGAGGCCGGCGTCGGCGAGCACCTTGAGGTGGTGGCTCACCGTCGGCTGGCTCAGCCCGACCGGCTCGATGAGGTCGCACACGCAGGCCTCGCCGTTCTCGCTGCTCTTGATGAGCGCCAGCAGCTGCAACCGCGCCGGGTCGCCCAGCGCCTTGAACATCGCGGCCATGTCGGCGGCCTCGTCGCGCGACAGCGTCTCCACGAGGCCGGGCGAGCAGCAGCCGGCCGTCTCCACCACCGGCAGCGGTGCGGTCGTGCGCGCCATCGCATCTCCTCGCATTGACAAACGTCGATATGAAGCGGAGTGTTCTCCATAGATGATCGTCTATATCTCGGAGGATGTCATGTCCCGCGTGCAGCTCGCGCTCAACGTGTCCGACCTCGAGGGCTCCATCGCCTTCTACTCCGCCTTCTTCGGCGTCGAGCCGCACAAGCGCCGCCCGGGCTACGCCAACTTCGCGATCGCCGAGCCCCCGCTCAAGCTCGTGCTCATCGAGGTGCCCGCCGACGACCGCGGCACCGGTGTGCAGGGCGCGCTCAACCACCTCGGCGTCGAGGTGGAGTCGGTCGGCGATGTCGAGGCGAGCGCTGCCCGCCTGAGCAGCGCCGGGCTCGCGACGTTCGACGAGAAGGACACGACCTGCTGCTTCGCGCTGCAGGACAAGGTCTGGGTGCACGATCCCGCGGGCGCGCCGTGGGAGGTCTACACGATCAAGGACGACGACCCGGCGGCACCGCGCGACGCCTTCGACCTTCCGCTGCTCGAGACGCGCGACGGCGATGGCGCCTGCTGCACGCCGGCGTCGGGCTTCGCCGAGAAGGCCTCGTCGGGCGCCTCCGGCACCGCGTGCTGCTGACGCGTCGTACCCAGGAGATCCGATGAGCGACAAGCCTTCCGTGCTGTTCGTCTGCGTCCACAACGCCGGGCGGAGCCAGATGGCCGCGGCCTACCTCACCGCCCTCGCGGGCGACCGCGTCGAGGTGCGCTCGGCCGGCTCCGCACCCGCCGACTCCGTGAACCCCGCGGTCGTCGCAGCGATGGCGGAGGAGGGCATCGACATCTCGGCGGAGACGCCGAAGGTCCTCACCGTCGAGGCGGTCGAGACCTCCGACTACGTCATCACGATGGGCTGCGGCGACGTGTGCCCGTTCTTCCCCGGCACGACCTACCTGGACTGGGTCCTCGAGGACCCCGCCGGCCAGGGGGTCGAGGCCGTCCGCCCGATCCGCGACGAGATCCGCATGCGTATCGAGGCGCTGATCTCGGAGATCGACACCCGATGACGACCACCGACGCCGACGAGGCCGCGGTCATCGGTCGGCTGTCCACGCTGGACCGGTTCCTGCCGGTGTGGATCCTGCTCGCGATGGCGGCGGGCCTGCTGCTCGGCCGCGCCGTACCCGGTGTGCAGGGCGCGCTCGACACCGTGAAGGTCGGTGGCACGTCGCTGCCGATCGCGCTCGGGCTGCTGCTCATGATGTATCCGGTGCTGGCCAAGGTCCGCTACGAGGACATGGGCCACGTGACCGGCGACCGCCGCATGCTGTGGCTCTCGCTGCTGCTCAACTGGGTCGTCGGGCCGCTGCTGATGTTCACGCTCGCGTGGGTGTTCCTCTACGACCAGCCCGAGTTCCGCACCGGCCTCGTGGTCATCGGTCTCGCGCGCTGCATCGCGATGGTGCTCGTCTGGAACGAGCTGGCGTGCGGCGACCGCGAGGCCGCCGCGCTGCTGGTCGCGATCAACTCGGTGTTCCAGATCGTCGCCTACGCGCTGCTGGGCACCTTCTACCTCAAGATCCTCCCCGGCTGGCTCGGGCTGCCGACCCAGGACGTGGAGTTCTCGACGTGGGACATCACCAAGGCGGTGCTGATCTTCCTGGGCATCCCGCTGGTCGCCGGATACGCGACGCGTCGCTGGGGCCTGCGGGTGAAGGGGCGCGAGTGGTACGACTCGACGTTCGTCCCGTTCATCAGCCCGTTCGCGCTCTACGGCCTGCTCTTCACGATCGTCGTCATGTTCGCCCTGCAGGGGCAGGCGATCACCGCGGATCCGGTCGCGGTCGTGACCATCGCCGTACCGCTGCTCGTGTACTTCGCGATCATGTGGACCCTGGCGTTCGCGGCGGGTGTGCGCGGTCGGCTCGGCTACCCGAAGACCGCGACGCTCGCGTTCACCGCCGCAGGCAACAACTTCGAGCTCGCGATCGCCGTCTGCATCGGAGTGTGGGGCGTGACCAGCGGCCAGGCGCTCGCCGGCGTCATCGGCCCGCTCATCGAGGTGCCGGCGCTGGTCGCCCTGGTCTACGTGTCCCTCTGGCTGCGTCGCCGCGTGCGGGCGTTCCGGGCGCCGGGAGCGCTGCGGTCGGCCTCCTGAGCCGACCGGCTCGGCCACGCTGATCAGGCCGACCGGTATGCCGCGAGACGCAGCGCTGCGTGCAGGTCGGCGCGGCCAGCAGGGTCGCGCAGGTCGACGCCGGTGATGTCTCGGATGCGGTCCAGCCGGTAGTACAGCGTGGTGCGGTGCAGGTGCAGCCGCCCTGCCGCGGCCGTGACGTCGCCCCCGAGCTCGAGCACGGCCCAGGCCGTGGAGCGCAGGTCGTCACGCGCCGGGTCGAGCAGGTCGGCGACAGCCGGGTGCACCGCCGACGGCTGCACGCTCTCCGGTGCCTCCACCACGAGCAGCCAGGACCCGAGCCGGTCGTACGTCGGGCGCTCGAGCTCGGCGCCAGCACGCACGGCTCGTCGGGTGGCGACGGCGCGACGCACCGCCTCGGCGAGGTCGACGAGCGGGAGCGGGGAGGGCGGCCGAGCGGTGGGTGTCGAGGTGTCCGAGCGCGGTTCGCGGCGGACGCTGCGCGCCAGCCGGGAGGTCATCGTCTCCGCAGGTGCGATGAACTCGCCGCGCCTGCTCCTGCTCTCCGGCATCGGCGATCCCGACCAGCTGCGGGAGGTCGGCGTACCCGTGACCGCGGAGTCGCGCGAGGTCGGACGCAACCTGCAGAACCACCCCGGCGTCGACCTGCAGTTCGCCGCACGGCCGGAGGACTCGCTGGTGTCCGAGCTCGGCCTCCTGGGTCAGGCACGGCTGGCGGCGGAGTGGGCGCTGCTGCGCCGGGGTCTCGGCGCCGGCAACTACTTCGAGGCCGGCGCCTTCCTGCGCACGCGCGACGACGTCGACTACCCCAACATGCAGTACGAGTTCCTCCCGCTGACGCGCAAGCTCGTCGACGGCAAGCTCGTGCCGATCCCCGGGTTCCAGTTCTGGTTCGACCTGTCGCGACCGGAGAGCCGCGGTGCGGTGACGCTGCGGTCGGCCGACCCGCGGGACCACCCGTCGGTGGTGTTCAACACCTACAGCGCCGAGCGCGACCTCGCCGACATGGTCGACGGCGTCCGCCTCGCTCGGGAGCTCGTCCACCAGCAGGCGTGGGACGGCATCCGGCAGGGCGAGATCACCCCGGGCGTCGACGTCACGAGCGACGCCGACATCGCGGCCTTCGTGCGGAGCCGCACGGGCACCTCGTACCACCCCTCCGGGACCTGCCGCATGGGCACGGACGCCGACGCCGTCGTCGACTCCGAGTGCCGGCTGAACGCGGTCGACGGGCTCCGGGTGGTCGACGCGTCGGTCATGCCGCGTGTGACGACCGGGAACCTCTACGCGCCCACGGTGATGATCGCGGAGAAGGTCGCCGACCGGATCCGCGGGCGCGCACCGCTCGCACCCTCGTCAGCCGGCTACGCCACGGCGCCCTGATCCGATCGCACCCACGTGCGAGGCTCGTGCCACCGCACCCTGCTCCCGCCCACAGCCCGGAGGCACCGATGCCCCTGCGATCCACGCGATGAAGGCGCTGCTGGTGGTCGCGCACCCGGAGCCCGCGTCGTTCAACGGCGCGCTGCACCGCGCGGCCGAGCAGACCCTCCGCGGGGCGGGCCACGAGGTGGTCGTGTCGGACCTCTACGCGATGGGGTGGAACCCGGTCGCCGGCCCCGGCGACGTCGGCGAGCGCGAGGATCCGCAGCGGTTCCGGCTCGACAAGGAGCAGACTTACGCGCACGAGCGCGGCACCGTCGCCCCCGACATCGTCGCCGAGCAGGTGAAGATCGCGTGGGCCGACCTCGTCGTGCTGCAGTACCCGATGTGGTGGTTCGGCCCGCCGGCGATCCTCAAGGGCTGGTTCGACCGGGTGTTCACGCGAGGCTTCGCCTACCTGCCCGGGCACAAGTACGACACCGGTCTGCTGCGCGGGAAGACGGCGCTGGTGTCGGTCACCACCGGGACGTCCGCCGACACGTACGCGCCCGACGGCATCGACGGCGCGCTCCTCGACGTCCTCTGGCCGGTGCACAACGGACTGCTGCGCTACACCGGGTTCGACGTCCTCGAGCCCGTCGCCGTGCACGCGCCTGGTCGCATGACCGAGGACGAGCGCGCGGCCCTGCTCGACCGGTACGCCGCCGAGCTGCGCGCGGTCGAGTCGCGCCGACGGCTGTTCTTCCACCCGCGCGAGGACTACGGCGACGACGAGCGGCTCCTCCCCCACGTCGAGATCCGCTCAGGCTTCCAGCAACGCGGCTGATCGGTCGGGCGTCAGCGACGGCCGTGGATGCCGAGGTGCGTCACGGACGGATCGTCGTCGCTCTTCACGCCGTACCGCATCACGCGGTCGCCACCGAGGTGGACGAGACCGACCGCACCCGCGACGACGAGCAGCGAGCTGCCGAGCGCGAGCCCCGCACCGAGCAGCACCAGAGGCAACGCGGTCGTGTGCGCGAGGTTGTAGGTCCAGGCGCCGACGCGGCTGCCGGCGACGTAGCCGATCGCCGACAGGTCGGGGGCGAGGACCAGCAGGGGCAGGAGCCACCAGCTGAGCCCGGTCGTCGCGTACGCCGCGAGCCCGGCGACGGCGATCGAGGCGCCCTCGACGCGCAGCCAGGCGAGCGGGCGACCCGTGACGACGCCGTGCTCGTGATCGTGGTCGGCGTGGGATCGGGCGTGGGGCGTGGGCAGAGCGGTGATGGACATGAAGGACCTCCGTGACGGGGCCGCGGCGCGTCAGCGCTGCTGCAGGCCCGCGATGAACGTGTCGACGAGGAAGCGGTAGCTGCGCGCCACCTCGCGGGGCAGCCCGAAGCCGCCGAGGGTCTCGAGGGAGACGAAGCCGTGCAGGGCGCTGCGCAGAGAGCGCGCGGCGTCGATACCGGCGTTGCCCGACAGGCCGAAGCCGGCGAGCACCGCGAGCACGACGCGCACGACCCCGTCGCTCGCGAGACGGTCCTCCTCGTCGTCGGGCTGCGGTGCGCGGACGGTCGCGGCGTAGCGGCCGGGGTGCTCGAGCACCCAGCCGCGATAGGCCTCGGCCATCGCGCGCACGGCGTCGGGGCCGGCGAGGCCGATGGTCGCGCGGGCCAGGACATCGCCGAGCTCGCGCTTGGCCTCGATCGCGATCCCCCGCTGCAGCCCGTCGAGCGAGTCGATGTGCTTGTAGAGCGACGGCTGCCGGACGCCGAGCCGCTCCGCCAGCGCCGCGAGCGTCAGCCGCGAGTAGCCCTGCTCGTCCGCGAGGTCCCCCGCCTCGCGGACGACGCGGTCGGCGGTCAGACCGACCCTAGGCATCGGTCGCGACCCGCGAGACGAAGGAGACGACGGCCGGACCGACGACCTCGGGCCGCTGCGACTGCGGGTAGTGACCGGCGTCGGGGATCATGAGCACCTCGGCGTGGAGGCGGTCGGCGACCCAGCGCGCCTCGTCGGCCGGCGCCGGGAAGTCGGGGTCGAGCTCGCCCATGACGACGAGGGTAGGGGCCGAGACGTCGCCGAGCCGCGCCTCGACCGGAGCGTGCGTCGTCCGTGTCGTCGCGGAGAACGACGCCGCGTAGCCGGGCCGCTTCAGCGAGGCGATCACCGTGGGCAGGTACGCCTCGAAGTCGGCGGGCTTGGTGCCGGCGTAGAGGCGCGGCGCGTACGCCTTCCACGACGCCGCCGCCCACAGCGGCACCATCGCGACGCGCAGCAGGAGCCGCTGGAAGCCGGAGATGTCGCCGTCGCGGACGAAGGGGCCGAGGAGGACGAGGCCGCGCACGAGCTCGGGCCGGGTGGCTGCGAGGTACGCCGCAGAGCCCGCAGCCATGGAGTTGCCGATCACGACGGCCGGGCGGCCGAGGTGCTCGAGCAGCGCCGCGAGGTCGTCGGCCGTGTCGACGTCGCCGTACGAGGTGAACGTCGCGTCGCTGTCGCCGTGACCGCGCAGGTCGGTCGTCACGGCCGTGAGGCCCGCGGCGACCAGCTCCGGCACGAGGAAGCGGTAGGTGGAGCGCAGGTCGCCCATGCCGGGCACCAGGAGGACGAGGGGGCCCTCGCCCGTCACGTCGTAGGCGATGCGGCCCTCGGGCCGGTCGAGCATCTCGATGGTCATGGCAAGAAGGTACATAGCCTGTTGGCTAGCGTCAATAGCTTTCCGGCTATGCACTGCCGAAGCTGGCCCTGCCCAGCCCGTGGGCGACCCAGCCTGCCGAGCTCTACCCGGGCGCCCGAGCGTGAGCCCGCTCTCCCTGGGGCCCGAACATGCTGAGCACCTCCGCCGGCTCGCGCCCTGCGCTGCCGAACCAGTGCGGCACGCGGGTGTCGAACTCCGCGACCTCGCCGGCACCGAGGATCAGGTCCTGCGGCCCGAGGATCAGGCGCATCCGTCCGGAGAGCACGTACAGCCACTCGTAGCCGTCGTGGGTCGTCAGCTTCGGCTCGGTGTTGCTGGGAGGGACGATGATCTTCCACGCCTGCATGCCGCCGGGCTGGCGGGTGAGCGGGATGACGGTGCGGCCGTTCTTCTTGTAGGCCTTGAGCTGGATGCGCGGGTCGCCGACCTCCGGGGCGCCGACGAGGTCGTCAAGGGGCACGCGGTAGGCCTGGGCCAGTGGAAGGAGGAGCTCGAGGCTCGCCTTGCGCTGACCGTTCTCCAGACGCGAGAGGGTGCTCTTGGAGATGCCGGTGGCCGTCGCCAGCTCGACCAGGGTCACGCCGCGCTGCGCCCGGATCTGCCTGAGCCGCGGGCCGACCCGCTCCAAGGCGGCCGAGATCCGCTCCTCGTCGGGGTTCACCCGCTCATCACAGCGCACGGTTCCCAGGATCGGCAACGGATGTTGTCAGCAGATCCGACATGGCGCGACAGTCATGGCCATGGACACCCACGAGCACGACGTCATCATCGTCGGAGGCGGCGCCGCAGGACTGTCCGCTGCCCTGGTGCTGTCGCGGGCGCGGCGCAGCGTCGTCGTGATCGACTCGGGCTCGCCGCGCAACGCGCCCGCGGCCCACATGCAGGGCTTCCTGTCCCGAGACGGCATGCCGCCGACGGAGCTGCTGGCGGCCGGCCGTCACGAGGTCGAGTCGTACGGCGGCGTCGTCGTCGCCGCGACCGTGGAGCGGCTGACCGCCGTCCCCGGTGACGATCCTTCGTTCCTCGCCCGCCTCGAGGACGGCACGTCCGTCCGCGGCCGACGGCTGATCGTCACCACCGGCCTGCGCGACGTCCTGCCCGACGTCGCGGGACTGACCGAGCGCTGGGGCCGTGACGTGCTGCACTGCCCGTACTGCCACGGCTACGAGGTGCGCGACCTGCCGCTGGGGGTGCTCTGGAACGGCCCGGGAACACCGGCGTACGCGCAGATCGTGCGCCAGTGGAGCCCCGACGTCGTGCTGTTCGCACCGGCCGACGTCCTGACCCTCGCGCAGCACGAGGAGCTCACCGCACGTGCGATCGGGGTCGTCGAAGGCGACGTGTCCCGCATCGAGATCACCGACGACCGCCTCAGCGGCGTCGTCGTCGACGATCACCTGACCGTTCCTCGGGAAGCCGTGTTCGTGCCGCCCGGCTTCGTCCCGCACGCGCACCTTCTCGATGAGCTGGGCTGCACCACCGACGACGCCGGCTGGGTCGTCACCGGCCCCGCAGGCAGCACCAGCGTCGACGGGGTCAGGGTCGCCGGAAACGTCGCCAACCCTCGAGCGCAGGTGATCACCGCCGCTGGCGAGGGATCCGCCGCAGCCATCGCCACCAACGCCGAGCTCGTCGAGGAAGACGTGCGCCTCGCCGTCCGCGAGCTCCGCTCCCCCAGCTGACCAGACCCACCCACCCGTTCAGGTGCCGGCATCCGCCGGCCGACCCAGGAGACAGCCATGCCCGAGAACACCCCCGCCACCACCGCCGTACCGGCCGCGCAGCGCGTCGGGCCGCCGACGAAGCACCAGCTCGCGATCATGATCTGGCTGTGCGTCTTCCCGACGCTCACGGTGATCAACCTGGTCCTCGGCGACTGGCTGCGGCCGATGTCGCCCGTGCTGCGCACCTTCGCGCTGGCCACCATCGCGGTCCCGATCGTCATCTACGGTCTGATGCCGCAGCTGCACAAGATCCGGGGGCGGCTGCTCCAGCGCTCCGCGCGCCGCTGACCGGGCGGGCGGTTCCGCTCGTATCCGGCCGCCTCTCGGATCGCTGGCACCGCCGCAGACCATGCGCCGCGACCGCCGCATCCGAACCGAGAGCAGGATCGGTCGGTGCGACGACGACGCCGAAGCGCTACGCGGGCACGGACCGCGGGTCGCTGAGCTGGGAGACGGCGGCCTCGCGCTCGCGCGTCGAGCGCAGGGCCTGGCTGACCATGCCCATCTTGTGGCGGATGTCCTCCCCGATCGGCGTGTGGCCCCACAAGGAGATCCCCTGGTAGGTCGTCGGCTCCCACGCGGCCTCGAGGTCGGGTGTGACGACGAGCGGGTCCCAGCCGACCTCGAGCTCGAAGCCCGACGGCGTGCGGCAGTAGAAGGACAGCTCGCGGTCGTTGGGGTGCTGCCCGATCGACCACATCATGCGGAACCCTTCGGCGGTGACGCGTTCGTAGGCGGCGACCATGTCGTCGAGCTCGGCGACCTGGATGTTCACGTGCTGGATGCGCGTGCGGATCGGGTTCACCGCCCACTGCCGCACTCCGGCGACGGCGATCGAGTGATGACGCTCGTTGACGCGTAGGAACCGGATGCGCAGGTTCATGGGCCCGATGCGCTCGAGGATGAAGTCGGAGAGCCGGGCGTCGAACAGCGTCGAGTAGTAGCCGTGCATCCCGAGCACGTCCTTGGACACGATCGCGATGTGGCCCATGCCGCTCTCGCCGGTCACGAACGCCTTGTTCGTCATGACGAGCGGCTTCGTCGTCGTCAGAGGCGTCGTGAAGATCTCGGTGCGCACGCCCTTCGGCCCGGCGAAGCGCCACAGCCTCTCGACACCCCGCAGGGCGCACTCGTCCGGCGTCCCCTCCGTCACCGGGAGCCCCCGCGAGGCGACCCTCGCCAGGATGTCGTCGAAGGTCCCGTGGTCGTCGACCTGCCAGCCGATCGCGGTGACGTCCTCGGCCGGACCGCGGTGCAGCAGGAAGCGGCACTCGTGGTCGTCGAGCCGGAAGCGCATGACGTCCGGGCTCAGGCTGTCGACGTGGAGGCCGACCGCGTCGGCACCGAACCGGCGCCAGTCGGCCATCCTCGCGGTCTCGACGACCAGGTAGCCGAGGTGGACCTTGCCGAAGACGTCGTTCACGACGCACCTCCGTCGCCCGCGCCGGCGAGGAACTGCTGCGCCAGCGCGCGGAACCGGTCGGTCTGCTCGATCTGCACCCAGTGACCGGCGTGCGGGAGGACGTGGAGCTGCGCGTTGGGGAGCGCGTCGGCCAGGTAGTACGACGCCTGCTTGGGGATGATGCGGTCCTCGCGCCCGTGCACGAGCAGCACCTCGTGCGCGATGCCCGACAGCGCCTCCTCGCTGAAGACCAGCGGAGGTCCTTCCGGGGAGAACGTGCGCAGGTGCGACCGACGGACGTCGTCGCGGCCGGCGACGGCGGCCCGGTCGGCGGCGATCGAACCGATCTCGTCGCCGAACATCCCGGTGTCGAAGACGAAGCGGCCGATGAGCTCGCGCATGGCGTCGTCGCCAGGGTCGTCGTAGTAGGTGATCATCGCGATCAGGTCCGGCGTGGGCGTCATGGGAGCACCGCCGCTGCCCATGAGGATGACGCGGTCGAAGCGCTCGGGCTGTGCCGCCAGCATGAGCAGGGAGATCATCCCGCCCATCGAGTTGCCGACCAGGTGCGTGGTGGTCACGTCGAGCGCGTCGAGCAGCTGGCTCATGGCCTGGGCACGCAGCGCGGCGGACCCCGCGACGCCGAGCGGCAGTTCCGCAGGGTGCGAGGAGTCGCCGAAGCCGAGGACGTCGGGCGCGATGTGGTGGTAGCCGGGCATCGTCGTGATGAGCGTCCGCCAGTTCGACAACGCGCTCACACCCGGCCCGGAACCGTGCAGCCAGAGGATCGCGGGGTCAGCCGGGTCCCCCGCAAGATGCGTGCGGATGGTCCACTCGCCGACCACCACGTCCGTGGTGGTGATCGTGGAGTCTGTGGCGAGCGGTGCGCCGGCGAGGCTCATGAGGCTCCTATCGGTGTGGCCGAGGCAGTCGGGGTGGCACGGCGATCGCGGGTGCCGGAGGACGTGGCGGGCGCGAGGTTCCCCCGGGCAGGAGGGACGTCGAGGCCGGTGCGGTCGGTGGCGGCGACGAAGCGGTCCGGACGGACCACGACGACCGTGGCCCGGTAGCGGTCCAGCCAGTCGAGGAGCACTCCGGTGCCGTCGATGACGTCGTCGGCGCCGTCGGTGGTGGCGAAGGAGCGCCGGACGGTCCGGAAGTCGGCGCCGAGTCCCGTCCAGGCCTCGACCTGGCGTGCCGTCATCGCGGAGCGCGGGTCGATGCCGACGCCCAGGACGACGAAGCCGCTGCCGACCAGGTCGTCGAGCAGGTGCTCCTGGCCCCGGCGGTCGAGGACGGTCGGCTGCGGGATCATCCGGCCGAGCGCGTTGCGGCGACCCGGCGTACCGGTGACCCAGCCGTCCGCGAACCGGTTCGTCGCGTTGCTCGGCTGCAGCACACGGTTCCAGAACGCCAGGTGCCGGGCCCAGGGGCCGACCGTGTTGCGCACGGCGACGACGGCGCGGTTGTCGGCCTCGATGAACATCCCGAGGCGGACCGACATGTCGGTGAGCAGCGACACGTGCGGCCAGCGCTCGCTCTCGACGGTGTCGAGCAGGTCCGGCTCCGCCCGGCCCGAGCAGATGGCTGCCAGCTTCCAGGCCACGTTGTGCGCGTCGCGGATGCCCGAATGCATGCCCTGGCCGGCCCACGGCGGCAT